>DAITML010000006.1:0-21559 GCA_036835165.1 Synergistaceae bacterium
TCTCTTCTTCGCCGCTGCCGTTCTTCTTTTTTCTTTTGGGCAGTTTTAGTTTGATATCACCAATGTTTGTTATAACGTTCCATATATCATCTTTTCTCTTTGCGAAGAAGCGAAGCCCCATGTACCCAAGTGCAACATTCAGAAGGATGGCGATGTATACTCCTATTCCTCCGGGGATCCTCGACATGGGCATCGCGATCAGATTTGCCAGCAAAAGACCAAGTATAAGTCCAAGCAGTGTCACAGTAAGTTCCGGTACACTCGTATTCTGAAGTCTGGATTCTGTAAACTGTGCGAATTTGCTTACGCTAAGCCAGAATAATGGTGCGAGAATAAAGCCGAAACATGCTGATGCAATTATAATAAATACAGTTGTTGCTATTGGGTGGAGCAGAGTAACTGATGGCCACCAGCCGTTTTCTATTGCCATTTTTGAGATCTGGTAGCCGGCAGCGCCGCAGATGAATACCATCACTGCTCTGACCAATCTTTTCATAACTGTTGAAAGCCCTGATCCGGTTGACATTTTGTATTCTCCTTTCCAGATATTTTGTTTATGATGCGAAGATAAAAGTAATGCAGGTCATAAAAAAATCTATTTCATCTCCTTTCTTGACTCCATAGCCATGTGAAGAGTTACCCTGTCGGCATAACCTATGCTGCCGCCTACCGGAAGACCGTATGAAAGCCTTGAGATCCTTACAGGCATTCCCTTTAATGCGTCCTGTATGGCAAAAGCTGTGAGGTCTCCTTCTATCCTCGGAGCAGTTGCAAGTATAATTTCTTCAATATTAAGCTGGCATATTCGATGCTTCAGTTTCTCGATACTCTCTTCAGGTATTTCACTGTCGTCAAGTGGTGAGACCTGACCGCCAAGCACATGATAAAGTCCGTTAAATATTCCTGCCTGCTCAATAGATATGCAATCTTCGTCAGTTTCAACGATGCACATTACCTTCCGGTCCCTCATGTTATCCCTGCAGATAGAGCAAGGTTCAGTATCAGTAATATTTCCGCACTCTTCACAGTGGTGTGTATCTTCTCTGACCTGTCTGATTGTTGAAATAAACTCGCTGACCCATGCAGGATCCTGCTTAAGAATGAAAAAGACCATTCTCCGCGCAGTCTTTTCACCTACTCCGGGTAATTTGCTCCATAGCTTAATTAGTTTGTATACTGAACCGGGCAGTGAAGGGGCTGACATGCTATTTTTACATCAAACCGGGAAATCCGCCCATTCCCCCGGTAATAGAGTTCATTTTGCCGTTGGCCAAATCTCTGCTCTCTTTAAGCGCCTCTTTGATAGCTGAGATGATGAGGTCTTCAAGCATTTCTACTTCATGCGGATCCACAACTTCAGGAGATATCGAAACCGAAAGGACATCACCATGTCCGTTGACCTTTGCTTTTACCATACCGCCGCCCGAAACTCCCTCTACAACAGTATTTGCAAGTTGCTCCTGTGCAAGTGCCATTTCTGCCTGCATCCGCTGAGCCTGCTTCAAGAGTTTGTCCATTTTCATAAAAAGATCTTCCCTTCGATAAAGACGTTATAATGTTTGATTAAACACAAAGTATACAACGATATTATTATAAGCGCCAGCTGAAAATGCTTATGATAAAGACAAAATATTGGCAATAAGTTCAATCAGTTGGTCTCTCTCAGATTATTTCTGTCTCATCTTCCGGTCTTTCCGGATTAAAGCTGTCAATATGCAGAGCGGTAAGCAGAACATAAAAAGCAAATATCGGGAGCTTTAGTATCCTTCTCCAGCGCCATGGTTCCTGTATAGTCCGGTAGAGCCATTCAAGGCATAGTTTTTGCCAAATCTTAGGGGCCCTTGTCAGTTTTCCTGATATGACATCCATGGTCCCGCCTATTCCCATTCCGACGTTGGCTCCGGTGTTTGCAAGGTTGTCCTCAAGCCAGTATTCCTGTTTTGGCACACCCAGCCCCACAAATAGGATCTTAGCTTCTGACATGCGGATATCCCTGCAAATATCCTCGTTGTCTTCATCGGCGAAAAACCCATCTCTTGTACCTGATATATTTAGTCCCGGGTATTTTTCAGCGAGCCTGGCGGCAGCAGCTTCAGCTACTCCGGGCGCCCCGCCGAGGAACCATATCCCCCATCCTTCATAAGATGCTCTTTTACAGATGTGCTCTGTGAATTCAACGCCCGGTATCCTCTCCTGGATCGGAGTATGCAGTATTTTGAGCGCGGCAATAAGTCCTGCTCCGTCAGGGAGTACGAGTCCGGCATTCCTCACTATCCTTCTGTATCTTGTATCAGTTCTGCTCCTGAGTGCGGCAAGTGCGTCGGGCGTAACTATCATGCAGTGGTCTGTACCTTTATTTATCCAGTGCTGGACTTGAGTAATTGCATAATTTAAAGAAATGTTGTCTACCCTTATTCCCCAAAGCCCGGGCCTTCTTGCCTGGGTTTTGTCAGAGCGGGATGCATACCTGAAAAAGCCCCAGGTGACAGTCGACACTGCTGCCGCAGCAGTCAGAAGGACCATGAAACTTGCAGCCCCTATCTGGACAAAGGCCGCTAGACAGCCTATTAAAGCACAGATCATCACAACAGTATGGACCGAAGTTGCATGGTCCATTCCCCTGCTGAGAAGTTTGCGGTAAAGTATCAGGTTGCCTGTCGGCTTAGGAGAGAATGCGGCGCTCACCACGCTTATCGATGTTTCTATCAGAGGCAGCATGAATAAGCCCAGCGGAAGTACTGCCAGTGTGTAAAAAGCCACACCTTTGCTGACTCCGAATATCGAGAGGCCTGCGAACAACGTTCCCCAAAGTGCGGTAAGTGGCTCTGTAAGCCTTCTGTAAGCGTGTATGTGCCTGCTCCAGAAAACGAGGATAAGGATCATCCCTGTGATGCAGAGCTGAACTGCCTCCCTGAGGTTCTGGGATGAAAGCATTATTACTATTGATACAAGAGTCCAGCTCACTGTGAGCAGAAGTCCGCACATACCGGGGATCTCGTCTATTTCCTGAAAGAATATCGGGAATATTCCTATCCAAAGAGTGCTTATTGCTATCGATGCAAAGTAAGACAGGTAATAATATTCGCCCTGGGCGAACTCGATGAAGGCTATTCTAGGTCCGAAAAGCGAAAAACCGAGGCCGACAATGAAATATAGGAAGCGCAGATTTTTTCCTTTTGTGACTTTCTGGCAGAATCCAATACATGCAGCGGCAACACCTGCCGCAATGGTAATCTTTAAGGGCCTGTCGGGAGCCCATATCCCGCACAGAGCCCAGGCAGCCACCAAAGTAATATCCTTGAGATAATAATATTGATCGCTCTCAAGGTATTTTTTGAAGAATCTCTGTATAAATATGCATATAACGGCTACAAAGAGAACTAAAAAAACCGTCAGTGTGTAATTGCTGTTAAGCATAAAAGGCATTTCCTCCGTTTATATAAGGGAAGAGCTCTCTCCCACTTTGTTTATCCTACCATGTTTGGACCCATAAAAAAAGGGCGGCACAACAATAAAAGTCAGGGGAGCTTGATCTCCCCTGACTGATTGAGACAACTTTGACAGCAAAAATTATTTAACGGTTTCAAGTCCTCCTGCGTAATGACGCAGCGCTTCGGGAACGGTAATGCTGCCGTCTTCATTCTGAAAGTTCTCCATTATGGCTATCAGACATCTGCCAATTGCTATGCCCGAGCCGTTCAGCGTGTGGACGAAGCGCGGTTTACCTCCTGAAGCCGGACGATATTTTGTCCCCATCCTCCTCGCCTGAAAATCCTCGCAGTTGCTGCATGAGCTGATTTCCCGGTAGCAGTTCTGGCTTGGGAGCCAAACCTCGATATCATAGGTCTTTGCAGCGCCAAAACCCATGTCCCCAGTGCAGAGGCATATGACCCTGTATGGGATGCCAAGCAGCTGAAGGACTTTTTCTGCGCAGTTGGTCATGTGTTCGAGCTCATCGTAGCTGTTTTCAGGCGTGCTCAGTTTTACCATTTCGACCTTGTCAAACTGGTGCTGCCTGAGCATCCCTCTCATATCACGGCCGTAACTGCCTGCCTCACGCCTGAAGCAAGGTGTGAAAGCACAATAATATTTTGGAAGGTCGGTTTCGTTCATTATCTCTCCTGCATGAAGGTTGGTAAGCGGTACTTCAGCAGTCGGTATCAGCCAAAGGTCATCATTCGCACATCTGTAAAGGTCTTCAGCAAATTTGGGAAGCTGGCCTGTTCCGCTCATTGTCGCAGTGTTGACAAGAATGGGCGGGGCGATCTCGGTAAACCCATGCTTTGTTGTATGAAGGTCAAGCATGAAATTCATCAAAGCTCTCTCCAGCCTTGCACCTGCTCCCTTAAGAACAGTGAAGCGGCTCTCTGCAAGCTGGACGCCCTTTTCAAAATCCATTATTCCAAGGGGTTCGCCAAGATCCCAGTGTGCCTTTGGTTCAAATGTGAATTCCCTGGGCTTGCCGTGTCTCCTGATCTCAACATTGTCGTTTTCGTCCGCCCCTACCGGGACAGAACCGTGCGGCCTGTTGGGAAGCCTCATGGCAAGGTCGTCAAGTTCAGCCTGTATAGTGTTGGTCTTGTCGTCAAGCTCCTTGACCTTTTCCCCTATCAGGCGCATTTCTTCCATGAGATCGTCAGCATTTTGGCCGGCTTTTTTTTTGATCCCGACTTCTTTCGCTCCCGCGTTTCGCCTCTCCTTGAGAGCCTCTGCTTCAAGCAGGGCATCGCGGCGCATGGAATCAAGCTCTACAAATTTATCGAGCGGAAATGTGTAATTCCTGTTGGCGAGCATCGCGGCAACTTCGTCCGCATGATCTCTCACCCATTTCATATCAAGCATCAGGCATCAGCTCCCCTGTCCTTGCGCACTTCCCTGAGAAGATTGGCTGTTTCGAGGGCAGCCAGCGCAGCGTCCGCTCCCTTGTTTCCTGCTTTGCTGCCTGAACGTGCGAGGGCCTGTTCCAGGTTGTCACAGGTTATTATGCCGAAAGCGACAGGGATGCGGTGTTCGAGCCCTACATGCGCAAGTCCCTTTGCCGCCTCTCCCGCAACATACTCATGATGTGTCGTATCGCCGCGGATGACCGCACCAAGTGTGATTATGGCATCATATTTTCCGCTCATCGCTATTTCTTTTGCAACAACCGGCTGCTCCCATGCCCCGGGTGTCCAGAATACATCTATGTCCTGATGGCGGACGTCATGCCTCGTAAGAGCGTCTTTGGCGCCTTCTATCAGCTTTGATGTGATCAGTTCATTGAACCTTGATGCTATGACCGCAAAGCGGAGACCGCTTCCTATCATGTTGCCCTGCACTGTTTTCATTCCATTTCTCCCCTTTTACTTAATAATTTATGTCTGTTATCCGCTATTTTGAATCTTCTTTTTCGATCTCCAGGCACATGGAGTTGCTGAGAACGTGCCCCATTTTACATACCTTTGTATTAAGGTATTTTTCGTTGAACGGGTTGGGATCTACTTCGATAGGAACTCTCTCCGTTATTTCAAGCCCATAGCCTTTAAGTCCGGTTATTTTGACGGGATTGTTGGTCATCAGCTTGATTTTTCTGAGTCCGAGATCAGCCAGGATCTGCGCTCCCACTCCGTAGTCCCTTGCATCAGGAGCATATCCCAGTGCAACGTTTGCTTCAACTGTATCCATTCCCTTTTCCTGAAGCTCATAGGCTTTTAACTTGGCAAGAAGCCCTATGCCGCGTCCTTCCTGGCGCATATAGAGAAGGACTCCTTTGCCGGCCTTTTCTATCATCATCATTGCCTTGTGCAGCTGCGGTCCGCAGTCGCATCTCAGCGAACCCAGGAGGTCTCCGGTAAAACATTCAGAATGGACACGCACCAGTACGTCATCGACCCCTTCAATATCGCCCTTAACAAGCGCAAGGTGGAGTGCCTCCGGATTTTCCCCGTACGGGCTTGTGTAGGCGTGGCATATAAAATCTCCCCATGCGGTAGGCATATGTACGGTTGCCTCTCTCCTTACAAGCTTTTCTCTGATCACGCGGTACCTTATAAGATTTTCCACTGAGATTATCTTCATTCCGTGCTTTGCTGCGAAATCAATGAGCTGCGGCAGCCTCGCCATGCTGCCGTCTTCATTCATGATCTCGCAGATCACTCCGCCTTCGTTGAATCCTGCCATACGGGAAAGATCCACCGCAGCCTCAGTGTGTCCGGCTCTTTTCAAAACGCCGCCGTAACGGGCGACCAGCGGGAATATATGTCCGGGCCTGCGGAAATCATCGGCCCTCGAAAGGGGGTTGGCGAGTGCCTTCGCTGTTATTGCCCTTTCAGCGGCAGAGATGCCTGTGGTGGTTTCCTTCAGATGGTCTACCGACACTGTAAATGCAGTTCCGTGAGCATCCGTATTGTGCTCGACCATAGGGTTGAGCTGGAGCCTTTTTGCCTGTTCGGCTCCGATCGGAACACAGACGAGGCCCCTTGCGTTCTTTATCATGAAATTGATGTCTTCTGTCCGGCAGCAGTCGGCCGCCATTACGAGGTCACCCTCGTTTTCCCTGTTTTCGTCGTCAACGACGATTATCATTTTTCCCTGTTTGATTTCATTCAGTGCTTCTTCAATATTGTTGAACATTACTCAATGATCCCCCTAAGCCCAGCCATATTTTACAAGTTTATCCCATGTAAGAGAATTTTTCATCTCCTCGCTGTCTTCAGCGCAGGAAAAACGTGCATTAAGAAATTTTGTGATGTATTTGCCGATCATATCAGTTTCAATATTTACTGCATCCCCCTCTTTAAGTTCCGCGAGGGTCGTATCAGATATGGTTGTCGGGATTATGCCTACAGAAAAAACATCTGCATCGACGTCGATAACAGTAAGGCTTATGCCGTCTATTGCGACAGATCCCTTTGGAACGATCCCGGAAAGTATAAGAGGATCGGCCCTGAAAAAGTATTTTCTGGTCTTGGGGCTGACCTCGATCCTCTGGACTTCGGCAAGACCGTCAATGTGGCCGGATACAATGTGTCCGTCCAGCCTGGAATCAAGCCTCATAGCCCTCTCTAGGTTGACTCTGGATCCGCTTTTGAGGCTGCCTAGCTTTGTCCTCTTTCTTGTTTCCTCCATTATTTCAATGCTGAACGATCTGCTGTCAAAACGTATAACCGTGCTGCAAGCTCCGGAAATGGATACGGAATCACCTGTCCGGAGTTCACCGGCGATCTTCGGTGCCTCAATGTCGATCTGCCAGACATCGCCCTTTGGATGTATGGCCGAAATAGCGCCTACAGTCTCTATAAGTCCGGTGAACATGAAAGCACCCCTCTTATCCAAATGTCTTCCCCGCACGGTAAGGTCTTCATATCCTTGATTGTTAACGCTTCTTCCAGCGAACTTAGTTCAAGGTCCTCCGTAAAGCGGATGCCGCTGCCAAGAAGCTTGGGTGCAACAAAGAGCGAAATCTCATCTGCAAGCCCTGATCTAAGCAGCGATGAGGTAAGTTTTGCACCGCATTCGACCAACAGATAGTTTACACCTATTTCACACAATTTAGCCATAACAAAATCAAGCTCGCGGTCTTCAGTGGTTTCAATAAAATAAACCTCTGCCCCGAGCTCCCTGATATTTTTTATCTTTTCTGCCGGAGCATCTTTGCCCGCGAAAAATATCAGTCCCCTTTCACTGTAAAGAGCTGCGTTCAGAGGAGTCCTGAGGGTCCTGTCGAGTATTGCCCTCAACGGGGTCCTGCCTTCGGCCTCCCTTACGGTAAAAGCCGGGTCGTCTGCGAGGACTGTTCCGATCCCGGACAGAAGAGCGTCGCTCTCCGCCCTCATCATGTGGACCTTCCTTCTTGAAGCTTCACCTGTGATCCACTTGCTTGATCCGTCTTTAAGGGCGATGTTTCCGTCAATTGAGCATGCAGTCTTGAGTGTTATCCAGGGGCGGCCGTTTTTCATCCTTCTTATGAACCCCCTGTTTATCCATTTGGATTCCTTTTCAAGAATGCCGCTCGTTACTTCTATCCCCGCATCTCTTAGCATTTTTTCACCGCGGCAGTCTACTTTAGGGTTAGGGTCTGTCATACCAACAACGACCCTGGATACCCCCTTCTCAATGAGCATGGGAGCGCATGGAGGCGTCCTCCCCTGATGACAGCAGGGTTCCAGGTTAACATATACAGTCGCGCCCCTTACATCCCCGCCGGCGTTTCTGACTGCTTCAACTTCGGCGTGCGGTTCACCGCAGCACCTATGCCATCCGGAACCTATTATCCCCGAATCGCCAACTATCACGCATCCGACGCGCGGGTTTGGGCTGACGGAGGCCGTTCCGTTAAGTGCAAGAGAGAGAGCGGTCCTCATATAGTATTCGTCCAGAGTCTTTCTGTCGTGATCTGTCAATTTTCCCTGCTCCCTTCATCAGCCTGCCTGAGATATTCCTGTATTCTTCTGGCAAGAGTGGTGCCGATACCAGGCGCTGAGGCCAGCTCTTTCTCAGCAGTATCCATTATAGCCCTGGTACTTCCAAATTTTGTGATCAGCTGTGCAGCCTTTGTCCTTCCGACACCGGGGACCTCCTCAAGTTTGCTCCTTCTGAAATTCCTGCTTCTGGCAGCCCTGTGGGAGGTTATGGCGTACCTGTGGGATTCATCCCTGACATGCTGCAGCAGTTTGAGTGCGGGATCTGTACGGTCCAGGCGCAAAGCCTCCTTTTTATCGGGAAGGTATATTTCCTCTTCTTCTTTCGCCAGTGATATTATCGGCACAGTGCCGAGTTCAAGTTCTTTCATTGCCTCCACGGCGAACTCAAGCTGAACCGGACCGCCGTCTATGAGTATAAGCTGCGGCAGGGGTTCCTGACCGTCTATGCATCTCCTGTACCGCCTGAGGATGGTCTCTTTTATGGACCTGAAGTCGTCTATGCCCTCAACTGTCCTGATGTTGAAACGCCTGTAAAGTGATGTGTTGGGATATCCCTGTTCGAAGACGACAACAACTCCGACTGTCTCTTTTCCTGCCGTGTGCGATATGTCGAAGCCATCGATCCTCCATGGAAGCATGGGCAGTTTTAATACCGACTGCAATCTATTTAACGTCTCCCAGAAATTGTCTCTTCCCGATCCTATCTCCGGGATATTGTTTCGCTGCCGGCTTACTCTCCAAATGGCACGGATGGTATCCCTGAGGACTGCAGCTTCTTCAAAATCCAGGGACTGAACAGCTTTATCCATACGTTTACGGAGCTTCTCGACAAGCTCAAGGCCCTTCCCCTGAAGCATCATTATTACATCGGCAGCTCTTTCCCTGTACTCCTTTTCAGTACATAAGCCCGCACAAGGCGCAAGACAGTGCCCGAGAGAGTGTCTCATGCAGGGGCGTACCTTTTTTCCTTGGTCTTTTATGTCTCCCTTGCAGTATCGGAGGGGCAGATATCTTTCAATAAGACGGAGGAGCTCCCTTACCTCTGAGACCCTGACAAAAGGCCCGATATAAACAGCATCGTCTTCCTGCCTGTGTCTGGTGACGACGATCCGCGGAAATTTCTCAGAAGTGACTTTTATATATGCATATCGTTCGTTCATTTTGAGGTCAATATTGAAGAAAGGCTGATAGAGCTTGATAAGCCTGTTTTCAAGGATGAGCGCCTCAATCTCTGTTTCTGTTCTGATGGTGGAGATGTCCGATATGCTTTCTACAAGCTTCCTCAGTCTGGGCGAAGCAAAATCTGAGTGGCGGAAATATGATGATACACGCTTCCTGAGTGACTTCGCCTTGCCTACATAAATGATCTTTCCGTCGAGGTCACGCATCATATAGACCCCCGGTTTGTCGGGGAATGATTTGATATGGTGCAGCAGGTCTTCTCTTTTCAAAAAAATAGTCCTTTCCGTGATTGCTGTTGTCAGGCTCATGGTATAGGATATCATAGTATGGATAAAGTAGCATTCAGGAGGTGCCATTATGGCTCTGGCAGTTTACAACGACCTTACGAGGAAGAAGGAAACATTTGAACCGATAGAAAAAGGAAAGGTTCGGTTTTACGTCTGCGGTCCGACCGTGTACGATTTTTTCCACATTGGCAACGCAAGGCCCTTCGTGCTTTTTGACGTATTCAGAAGATACCTTGAAAGCACGGGTTACGATGTGACCTTCGTACAGAATTTTACCGACATCGATGACAAGATGATCAGGCGTGCCAACGAAATGGGCATAACAGTCCCCGAACTGGCCGAAAAATTCATAAACGAGTATTTTGAGGATGCTGACGCGCTTGGCATAAAAAGAGCGACCGTCAACCCAAGGGCGACCCATGAGATCGATGAGATAATCAGGATAGTTGACACTCTTATCAAAAAGGGACACGCATATGAAAAAGACGGAGATGTATATTTCTCAGTCGTAAGTTTTCCCGAATACGGGAAGCTCTCAAAACAGGGCATTGATGAACTTAAAAGCGGTGCAAGGATAGAAGTCGACGAGAGGAAAAATGATCCGCTCGATTTTGCTCTCTGGAAGGCCAGCAAGCCCGGAGAGCCCTTCTGGGAGAGCCCCTGGGGAATGGGCCGACCGGGCTGGCATATTGAGTGCAGCGCTATGTCGACAAAGTATCTCGGCGACACGATAGATATCCACGGCGGAGGAAGCGACCTGATATTTCCCCACCATGAGAACGAAATAGCCCAGTCTGAATGCTCATCGGGCTGCCAGTTCGTCAAATATTGGCTCCACAATGCATACATCATGATCGACAAGGAAAAGATGTCCAAATCACTTGGCAACTTCATGACTGTACGGGACATCAGGAAGAAATTCAATCCGCTTGTGCTGCGTTTTTTCCTTCTAAGTGCCCATTACCGTTCGCCGATCAATTTCTCGAAGGAAGGGCTTGACCAGGCGCAGAGCGCGCTTGAAAGGATAAACAACTGCTATTCAGACCTAAAATTTGCCGCTGCCAACCGCAAACCATGCGAAGAGGACAGCGCACTTGCCGAGGCTGTCGAAAAAGCTTCGCTCGGATACGCCGAAGCCATGGACGACGACTTCAACACAGCTGGGGCGCTTGGCTCTGTTTTCGATGTCGTCAGGGCGGTCAATGTCCATTTGACGGAAAATGCAGGTTTCTCCGAAGAAGGCATAATGGCCGCAAAAAACTTCCTTGAAAGGGTCAACTGCGTATTCGGTTTCTTAAATGAAGATAAATGCCGCGATTCAGATGAAGATATTGATGCGCTTCTCGTAGAAAGGGCAAATGCGAGGAAAAATAAGGACTTCAAGCGCTCAGACGAGATCAGGGACATGCTCGCTGAAAAGGGAATAATAATTGAAGACACCCCTCAGGGAGCGCGATGGAAAAGGCAGATATGACTATTGGCCCCAAGATAAGCCCCGGACCTGAAAAATTGGGTCCGGGGCATTTTTTTGAAACGGGCTCAGCTTAAAGATCTAACCCCCTCCGATAAGGGGGAAGATCCTTACGTCGTCACCTTCACAGAGCTGGGTGTCGTCCTTTTGCAGATGGAGCATGTGGTGTCCGTTTACAAGTATATTGACCCGTTTTGAGATCTTTTCCCCATCCATGCAGAAATCACGGAAGGCCTTTCCGTATTTTGCGCACAGATCCTGCATCAGGAGGGAAAGAGTGGGCCTGTAGGGCATCATTGCCTCTTTTGTCCCCACCATAGTCCTTATATCAGCAAAAAATCCGACCTTTATCACCCTTACCCCTCCTCAGAAGCATTCTAAGCGGCTGATGCTCAGATGGTCATGAACTCCCTTAATCCGAGCATCTCCAGTTTCTCCGGAGTTGGGACCCCGTTTTCATCCCATCCCCTTGCCTCGTAATAGTGCGGCAGCATTTCCGGGACCTTGCTCACGTTGCCCTTCATCGGTCCGGATGAGATGGGGGCGTTGTACATTCTTTCAGGAAGCGCGTCGTCAGCCTTTGTGAATCCAACGCTGAGATTGTAGAGTTTCTCAAGGTTATATATCCTCTCTCCTGCTTTTGCGATATCCTCGCCCGTGTATTCTACGCCGGACGCTCCTGTGATCTCGTCCGCTATCGCCGGAGCACCAAGGGCAAATGTGGTGAACAGGCACATGCCTGCGGAGTCAACTGCAGCTGTCAGATCCTGGAAGCCTTTAACCCATGCCGGCTTCTCCGCTGTCGACTGCTGGTCAAGTTTCTCCGGAAGACCGAGTATTTCTGGGGATATGGTATACCCGCGTACGTGGCAGCCCCCTCTGTTTGAGGTGGCGTAATTGAGCCCTATACCCTGTATGCCGCGCGGATCGTATGCAGGCATCTCCTGTTTCTTTGCTGTCATCGATACTTCGGGGTGTCCATACTTTGTTCCAAGGCGGAACGAACCTTCAGCCAGCTCGTTTCCGAAGCCCCTTCTGTATGCTGTCGCTTCGACAAGGTCAACCAGTGCGTCTGTGTTTCCGAACTTAAGCTCGTGGCCTGCTTCCTCTTTGCTTAGCGCTCCCTTCTCATAAAGTTCCATAGCAGCGGCCATTGTACTTCCCATCGTTATCGTATCAAGGCCGAGCTCGTTGCAAATGAAGTTTGCTTTGTTGACGGCGTCAATATCGTCGATGCCGCAATCAGGGCCGAATGACCATACTGATTCATATTCCGGTCCTTCGCCCTCTCCCGCGTACTTGCCCTCGCTCCAGGCGACCCTTCCGCACCCTATTGAGCAGAAGGCGCAGGCCTTGTTCTTGTGCATCCTGGTCGCTGCAAGCGATTCTCCTCCGACCTTGTCAGCAGTTTCAAAATGGGACTCCTGGAAATTCCTTGTCGGAAGCGAGCCGACCGAATTGAGGATATTTACAAGGACATTCGTGCCAAATGCGGGAAGTCCGCCGCTCGTGACAGCGTTTTCCTTGAGCAGTTTTTTGCTTGCCCTGACCGCAGCAAGAAATTTATCTTTGTCTCCTATCTTCACTCCTTTTGTGCCTCTTACAACAATAGCCTTAAGGTTTTTGGAACCCATTACCGCACCAACGCCGCTGCGTCCGGCTGCTCTGTGGTCATCGTTCATTATGTTGGCGAAGAGTACCTTGTTCTCTCCTGCGGGACCGATGCATGCAACTTTCGCATCGGGATCATGTATGGCAAGAAGTGCCGCAGTAGTTTCGGGAACGCTTTTGCCCCAGAGGCCTGATGCGTCGCAAAGTTCCGCAGTCCCGTTATAAATGTTGAGATAGACAGGTTTTGGGGACTGTCCTTCAAAGATCACCATGTCATAACCCGCATACTTGAGCTCTGGGCCCCAGTAGCCGCCTGAATTTGATCCTGCGAGTGTCCCGTTGAGAGGAGCTCGGGTAACCACTTCATATCTTCCGGTACTTGAACCCATCGTCCCTGTGAGCACTCCTGTTGCAAAGATCAGGTTGTTTTCCGGTCCGAGAGGATCTACCCCCGGTTTGACTTCTTTCATGTAGTAATAGACACCCAGACCTCTGCATCCGAGGTATTTCCTGGCTGCTTCCATATCCAGGGCTTCTTTTTTGACTGTTCCTTCCGTGAGGTTTACCCTCAGGATAGTCTCTGTCCAGCCTGCCATATTACTTCACCTCCTCAAGAGCTTGTTTCATTTTAGCTGAAAATGCCTTTTTCCTGTTGAGTGTAGCGGTGTCAGCGGGGAGATATTCGATCGCTGCCGTCGGACAGAATTCCGCGCATAGAGGTTCTCCGTCACAGTGGTTACATTTGATCGCAACTTTAGCTACCCTGTCGAAAGCAATATTTCCGAAAGGACATGCCATAACGCACATTCTGCATCCTATGCACTTGTCCTCTTCGACCTTCACCACTCCGGTCTCTTCGTCACGAACCAGGGCTTTTGTCTTGCAGACAGCCATGCACGCAGCCTCTTCACACTGGAAACACATCATGGGTACGTTGTTTCCCTTGTCGAACCTGAACACATTGACTCTTGATATCGCCGGCCTGCACTCTCCGTTATGAGACAGTGAACAAGCCAGTTCACAGGTCCCGCAGCCGATGCATTTTTCCGGCGATGTTACGAGTATCATTTCCATGCCGCATTCCTCCCTGTACATTTTTAGATTCCCGTATGTTTACGGGGCGTTGTAAAGACAAAAGGAGACCCGTCAAGGGCCTCCTTCTTTGCAAACCGGCAGGCGGCGGGATCGCTCCCGCTGCCCAATGCCCGGAGTTTCTGCATGAGATACGCCGGGTCGAAGGGCAAATATTATTGACGGATCTATTTTTTTACAGACTCTGTCAAAAACTTGACGCTCTCAATATATTTCTGGCAGTGATCGCAGTATTCGCGGTCGTTCTCCGGCCTTCCTGCCCAGTCGAGCATCTCCTTTGTGGCAAAGTATATTCCGCACCTCCTGCACTGAAGGACATCGAACTCCTTGTACCAGATCTTTCTCTTTCCCGGGGATTCCTCGTAAGTGATCTTTCCAGTAGGGCATACGGTCGCACAGGAGAGACAGCCGATACAGGCGTCGGTCTCCATCTCATACGGAGTGGCCACGTGACGGTCAAAGCCTCTCTCAACAAGCTCTATAGCCTTCGTTCCGTTTGCTTCGCAGGCCCTGACGCAGCGGCCGCATCTTATGCAAAGGTCAGGCTCAAAAGCAAACCGCTCTTCTCGCCTGACGCCGTATTTGTCGCAGAGCTGCTGGATGACGGGGGACTTGGGATTCCTGTTTACAAGCAACTGAAGGACAGTTTTTCTTGCTCTCATTACCCGTTCATTTTCTGTTTCCACAGAGATGCTCCTTGTAACCGGGAACATGCACGATGCAACGATCTTTTTCCTGCCGCGCTCCTCTATCTCTACAGAGCAGAGCCTGCAGTTGCCTTCCGGGCTCAGTCCCTCATGATTGCAGAGGGCAGGGATGTCGATCCCGTTTTCCTGTGCAGCATGCAACAGGGTGGTGCCTTTTTTAACCATTAACTGCGTCCCGTTGATCGTTATCTCAATCATCATTGCTCACCTCGTTGACTATTTCAACGGCTTTGAAGGGACAGACTTCGAAGCAGGCGCCGCATCTTATGCAGGCTGCCTGTTCAATGCGGTACTTTCCGCTGCCAGACAGTTCGATAGTATTTGCCGGACAGTTCTTTGAGCAAAGGCCGCAGCTTGTGCACCTGTCTTCGTCGATCATTACCCGGAACATCCCTGCGCACACTCCCGCCCTGCAGAAGTGTTCCTTTTCGTGCTCGGCATATTCATCATAAAAATATCTGATCGTAGAGAGCACAGGATTGGCTGCAGACTGACCCAACGCGCAAAGAGCCGTGTCTGAAATGCTCTCTGCCAGTTCTTTAAGGGCTTCGGTGTCGCCCTCCTGCCCCATGCCTCCGGTAAGAGCGTGCAGGATCATCTGCATTTTTTTAAGCCCTTCCCTGCATGGAACGCACTTTCCGCAGGACTCCTCCACGAGAAAATCGATAAAATAGCGTGCTATGTCCACCATGCAGGTCCTGTCGTCCATGACGATCATACCGCCTGATCCCATCATCGAGCCTGCCTGATCAAGACTGTCAAAGTCGACAGGTGTGTCAAGCATCGACTCCGGAAGACATCCGCCGGAGGGGCCGCCTGTCTGGACTGCCTTGAAGGGGCGGTTCCTGGCTACGCCTCCCCCAATGCCGTATATCATCTTCCTGAGAGTGGTTCCCATAGGCACTTCGACAAGTCCGGTATTCCTGACTTTCCCGACCAGCGCGAATACTTTGGTCCCCGAGTTATTGGGAGAACCGATATCCCTGTACCATGACGATCCGTTTGTTATGATAAGCGGAACGTTAGCCCATGTTTCAACATTGTTCAGAACGGTAGGAGACTCCCAAAGTCCTTTTTCTGTGGATCTTATGTACTTGACCCTGGGAACTCCGGGCTTTCCCTCTATCGAGGTCATTAGGGCCGTGGATTCACCGCATACAAAAGCCCCGCCTCCCTTGCAGATCTCTACATGGAAGTCAAAACCTGTACCAAGTATGTTGTTGCCTAAAAGGCCGGCATCTTCAAGCATATTTATTGCATTGGCAAGCCTCTTGACCGCAAGAGGATATTCATGTCTCACATATATGATGCCCTCGCTTGAACCAATGGCGTAAGCTCCTATTGTCAGGCCCTCTATAACAGAGAAGGGATCGCCTTCCATCAGAGCCCTGTCCATGAATGCGCCAGGGTCTCCCTCGTCGCCGTTAACAAGGACATAACGCTTATCAGAGGCTGAGCTGCGGCACGACTCCCATTTGACGCCGGTCGGAAAGCCCCCTCCCCCTCTGCCTCTCAGGCCTGATTCCCTCACCTCTGCACAGACCTCTTCCGGGGTCATTTTTTCAAATGCCTTGACTAGTCCTGAGTATCCTCCGTGGGCAAGATAGTCTTCCAGATCCAAAGGAGACATGTTGCTCATCTTGCCAAGCACCAGCTTTTTTTGCCCTGCCAGGAAAGGAATATTTTCGGCTTTAGGGTCCCCGGATGGTTTTCCGTCTTTGCCGGACATGGCCTTTGGCATGTATGGCCTTCCCTCTTTCAGAGAATCCAATATACCCTTGACGTCATCCGGCGTAACTTTTTGGTAATACCATCCTTCAGGCTCAACATGCACGACAGGTCCGCTCTCACATGGTCCCATACATCCAGTCATAGCTGTCTTCAAGGCATGTTCATCGTGGCTGATAATTACTTTGAGGCTATGCCAAAAGGATGGAGATCCATCTGAGGATCTCTCACTTATAAGCCTTTTGAATTCCTCTGCGACCGCGGGACTGCCGCTGGCAAGGCATCCGGGTCCGCCGCAGACCCATATTTCTCTGCCCGGTTTGATCCTCTTAGATAATTGATCTTTGCAGGACTTAAGATCCGCAAGGGTGACAAATCTCATTCAAAGGCCCCCTTTGCGAGAAGTTCTGATACTTTGGCAGGATCCATCCTGCCAAAAGAATCATCTCCGCATGTTACGACAGGAGCCAGCGCACACGCACCGACACAGTTGACTGTTTCAAGTGTGAACTCTCCGTCTTCCGTCACGCCGCCCGCTTTGATATTCAGCCTTTTTTCCAGTTCGTGGAGGACTCCGGCGGAACCGCGCAGGTGACAGGCTGTGCCCATACAGACACGTATGACCTTTCTGCCTTTCTTTTTCAGGCTGAGCGTATGGTAAAAAGTAGCAACTGCGAATACCCTGCTTTCCGGTATGCACAGATGTCTGGCAACGGCGCTCATTGCCCCGGTTGATATGTAGTTTTCTGATTCCTGAATGTCGAGAAGAATTGCAAGCAAATATCTGGGATCTTGCTTATAATGACGCAAAATCTCAGCGATTCGATCGATCTCCCCCAAAAGATCGCCCCCTCGCAGATGATTATGAATTTAACATTATTAAGATTATCACTGCCTCATTGAAAGTCAAGTCGCAATATTCAAATAATTATGCTAATGCAATAGCGTTAATTTTATTGAAAGTTTAAGAAGAGTGAGTGTTCACAAAGAATATGCCAGGATCAACTATCATATTTGATAATTAAATTTAATATTGAATGTCAATATGACTGGTAATGGATATAAGCTTCCGCTTTATTTATATCTGCATGGCGTTTTAAATAAAAAAGCAGCCCCTTAAGGGGCTGCATGAAAGTTGTACACCCAAAAACTTACCGGCTTTGCTAAAGGAAAGAAACGGACGTTGACTGAGCCCCGTACTTGATCCCGCTTATCTCATCCAGCTTCTGTACGTTGTGAATTGCGTCGATGTAGCGTATAGTGCCGCTCTTTGCCCTCATGACAAGTGATGATGTGTGTACAGCATCCCCTGAGTAACGGACGCCCTTAAGCCAGTCTCCGTCGGTAACGCCCGTAGCTGCAAAAAAGACGTTCTCGCATGAGACGAGGTCATTAAGGTGGAGGACTTTATTTACATCCATGCCCTTTTCCTTGCATTTTTCCCTCTCTTCATCGTTGCGCGGCCAAAGTCTGCACTGCATGTTGCCACCGACGCACTTGACTGCGCATGCTGTTATGACAGCTTCGGGAGAACCGCCGATCCCCATAAGAAGGTCAATGCCGGAATTGGGCTTGCAGGTTGAAAGGGCTCCTGCAACGTCGCCGTCGGGGATGAGCCTGATACGGGCATGCATAGAACGGATCTCTTTTATAAGTTCTTCATGTCTTGGCCTGTCAAGGACGATGACTGTGACGTCCTCGACAGACTTCCTGAGTGCTCTTGCAACGGACCTGATATTGTCTGAGGGAGATGCCTCTATGTTGATCGCATGTGCTGCGAAAGGACCTGTCGCTATTTTGTCCATATAGAAAATATGCTGCGGGTCGTACATAGAACCACGCTCTGCAAATGCAACTACGCTGACTGCATTTGGGAGTCCCTGGGCAGTAAGACGGGTGCCATCGATCGGGTCGACTGCTATGTCTACCTGGGGCTCACATCCGGTACCAAGCTTTTCCCCATTAAAGAGCATCGGAGCTTCGTCTTTCTCTCCCTCTCCGATCACCACCTGACCGTCCATATTGACGTTGTTCAGCATGAACCTCATGGCATTTACAGCGGCGCCGTCAACCCCGTTCTTGTCCCCGCGTCCCATCCACCGTCCGGCGGCCATAGCCGCAGCTTCCGTAGCACGAACCATTTCGAGAGCAATGTTTCTGTCTGGAGCAGCCATTTGCAAATCCTCCATATTATTTTGTATTATTTTTATAAAGAGATATTCTGCAATTCAGTAAATCTGCCAAATATCTCATCTATATGCTTTAGATAATACTCCAAATCAAATAAAGATTCCAGCTCACTCTCACTCATTTTGTTGATCCTTGGATCATTTTTGAGAAGTTCGAGTAGGGGTATCTTCTCGTTCCAGCACCTCATCGCATTGCTTTGTGCTATTGCATACGCCTCTTCTCTGCTGATGCCTTCTTTTTCAACAAGTGTTACCAGTACTCTGCCTGAAAAAAGAAGGCCTTTTGTAATTTCAATATTATCTTTCATCTTTTCAGAATTTACTGTCAGCCCGCTAATTATTTTTGTCATGGTTCTTGTCATGTATAGTACAAGGTGGAAAATATCCGGCCACATGACCCTTTCTACAGAAGAGTGGCTGATGTCACGCTCATGCCAAAGCGCGATATTCTCCACTGCAGGGATGGTGTAGCCCCTCAAAAGCCGTGACATTCCGCATATCCTCTCGCAGAGTATGGGGTTCTTCTTGTGGGGCATCGCTGATGAGCCCTTCTGGCCTTTTTTGAATGGTTCAAGAGCTTCAAGGACTTCAGTCCTCTGAAGGTGGCGTATCTCAAGCGCGAGCCTTTCAAGCGACCCTCCGCATATTGCGGCATCAGTGACTATGCGGGCGTGCCTGTCCCTCTGGATCACCTGCGTAGAAACCGGATCTACAGAGAGGCCAAGCAGTTCACAGGTCCTTGCCTCAATCGATGGAGGACAGTTGGCATATGTGCCGACTGCCCCCGAGAGCCCCCCGACCATTATTTCTTTTTTAGACTGCGAGATCCTGTCTATATCCCTTCCGATCTCCGCATAGTGGTTAAGCAGCTTGAGTCCGAAGGTGGTGGGTTCCGCATGTATCCCATGAGTTCTTCCCGCGCAGGGAGTCGTTTTATACTCAACTGCCTTGCTGCCAAGAACTTTATGAAGATCTGTCAGCGCGACTAGAACAGCGTCCAGGCTTTCGGAAAGGAGAAGCGAGGAGGCCGTGTCTATAACATCGCTGCTGGTGAGGCCCAGATGGACATACCGTCCCGACTCGCCGATAGACTCTGCAACACTTGAGACGAAGGCGATCACGTCATGCTGCGTGACTTCTTCGATCTCCCTGATCCTATCGATTCTGAATGAGGCCTTTTCAATAATATTCCGGTAATCCACGTCGGGTATCTTCCCTGCTTCGTTCCAGGCCCTGCATACTGCCAGTTCAACGTCAAGCCACTTTTGGAATCGGTTTTGGTCATTCCATATCGCCTTTATTTCAGGAGTTTCATAACGTTCGATCATCTTAATGCCCCCTATGGTCAGTAAAAGAGTTTTTCTCTCTCTTCCAGTCTTCACGTACAGTTTCGAGCCATTCAAAGTATGCTCCGCTTTTAAAATCAGGGAAGGTGTAGAAGAAACTTTCCCATCTGCCTTTCCTTCTGCACAGCGTTACTTCGGCAAAGATGCCGTTCCTTAGGTATATGCGGTGTGCCTGCCCTTTTGTCGAGGCTAAAAGCAACCTAGCCCCGTCTATGCTTCCCGGGTCTAGATTGACTCTCCTTGAAGCGCCGGTTTCACTTTCCAGCCTGCAGGTCAGTATCTTCCAATCAGGAAGATCCGACATATAAAAAAGCCCGGGGTATGAAAAGAAACACCTGTCAAGGTCATGTGCGATATCCTCATAATAGTTCGTCCATGTGAATGGTATAAATTCACTGATGCGTTCTGGTTCTCCCCATGCATCAGAAAGGAGTGAACTTGCCCTTTCAAATATCCCCTTTTCTCCCCTTGGCACCAAAAGGGCGACTATCCTTTTTACCAGCGGGTCTCTGGGGTGCCTGCCGATGGATACCGGAGGAGTTGTCTTATCAGTCATTGCCTTCGGAAGCAAGGAGAGTCCCTATAAATGTTTTGGGATCAAACAGCTGCAGGTCGTCCACTCCTTCGCCAAGCCCCACATACCTTATGGGCAATCCTAACTTTTCAGCTATAGCCAATACTATGCCGCCCTTGGAGGTGTTGTCGAATTTCGTCAGTATCACACCCGTTACAGGCATCACCCTGCCGAATGTCTCGGCCTGTATAAATCCGTTCTGGCCCGTAACAGCGTCAAGCACTATGAGAACCTCTGAAGGCCCCTCAGGGATCTCGCGTGTTACTATCCTGTGAACTTTTCCTAGTTCTTCCATCAGGTTGGACTTTGTGTGAAGTCTTCCGGCAGTGTCTGCTATTACTACATCGTAATTTCCGGCCTTTGCAGCCATTATGGCGTCATATACCACTGCAGCAGGATCGCTGTCCTGGTTTTGCGCGATGACCCTGACATCTGTTCTCTCGCCCCATGCCTTGAGCTGTTCGATTGCAGCAGCTCTGAAAGTATCCGCTGCAGCAAGAAGGACTTTTTTGCCCTCTTTTTTGAACTGTGCGGCCAGTTTTCCGGCAGTTGTAGTTTTTCCGCTCCCGTTGACGCCTATCATCAGTATTACCGATGGTTTTTTACTTATGTTCAGGGGGTCACCCATACCCTTGACCTTATTCAGCTGTTCAATTAGCAACTCAGAAAAAACTGCCCTTAACTCGGACGTTCTCGATATCCTTTGATCGACAGACCTCTGCCTGAGCCGTTCAATAAGAGTTTCAGTCAGGTCTATCCCGACATCTCCCAATATAAGCAGCTCCTCAAGCTCTTCCCAGAACCTGTCTGATATGGGTTCGTCCGAAAAAAGGTTTGATATGCCCTGGGTCCATTTATTTCCGGTATTTTTTAATTTTTGGGCCAGATTTCTAATAAGATCCAAATCTCTTGCCTCCTATTCCTCGGCTGCAGGCTTTTCAGTTTTCTTGGCACCGGACCTTCTGCGCCT
>DAITML010000006.1:21659-47706 GCA_036835165.1 Synergistaceae bacterium
CCTATTCCTCGGCTGCAGGCTTTTCAGTTTTCTTGGCACCGGACCTTCTGCGCCTCGGCCGCCTTGGCTTATCCCGTACGCTGGGCTGTTTTTCGCTTTCTGTACTTTTTTCGGCAACTGTCTGTAAGGGCTTTTTTGTATTTTCTCTTTTGTCGGCTGATGCCTGCTCATCTTTAGGTGCAGCCGGGAGTCTTCTTGACCTTCTCTTCTTTTTGTTCGGCTTGGATTCACGGTCAGGAGTTTGGGCCTTATCCTGCTTTTCCTGTCTGTCCTTATGTTTCTCTTTCCTGTTTTGTTCCTGATCTTTATCTTTGCGGGCCCTCACGCCGGAGGATCCAAAAATGTCAGGCAGTTCAACGTGTGGTCTGGGCGGATGAAGGTCGTCCTTTTCGTCCTGGACTATCCAGTCTTTACCTGAAACCACAGTCTCCTTAAACTCGTCGAATCGGTCTATAGGTATCCTGATCTCGCCCCTCGAAGGAACATAGCAGCGCACGTTGTTTTTATGCACCTCTACACCGGTCACTACGACATTGCCGTTGGGTGTCTTGATCTTGGTTCCTGGGTTTGGCAGCTTCTCCCACAACTCCCTGTAAACGTTATGTTCATAGCACATGCAACACATCAGCCTTCCGCAGATGCCGGATATCTTGGCCGGGTTAAGCGCTAAATTCTGTTCTTTTACCATCTTGATGCATATCGGCGCAAACTGATTTAGCCAGTAACTGCAGCAACATGGCTGACCGCACGGGCCAAGGCCCCTTATTATCTTGGCTTCATCGCGTACTCCTATCTGCCGCAGCTCGATCCTTGTCTTGAACTCTCTGGCCAGGTCACGCACATATGCCCTGAAGTCTACTCTCTGCTCGGAAGAAAAATAAAAAAAGAGTTTTCTTCTCTGCCTGAGAAATTCTACGTCAATCAGTTTCATTTCAAGTTCGTGCGGTTTCAGAAGCTCAATTGCGCTTTTGAGTATCTCTTTCTCTTCCTCCCTGTATTCCTCTGCTGTACGTATATCCTCATCGGTGGCAAAGGAAATGAAGGAAAGGTCTGTAACCAGGGGTTCGGCAGATTTGGAAGCAGAATCACCATGTTCAGATGCGTTGCGAAGAAGCCTGTATTCCGCTTCCTGTTCGGGTGTGATGAGGCCTGCAGCAACAGCAAGCTCCTCGCCCCTGTGTGACTCAACAACAACGGTCGTTCCTTTCTCGATCGGATACTCCGGGTTGTATTCTAAAATGCCAAGATATCTCGGCTTACCGAATATTGCCAAATATTTGTTCAAAGGTTATGTCCTCCTTGATGACCATATAGGTCAGATCCTGTATCATCGGTACAGAAAGCCGTTTTTGTCCCATCATTCTCACCAGGCAATCCAGCTCAGCCGCTTTCCTGTAATTTCCCTTTTCTGTCAGGTCAGCTATCCAGTTACCTATTTCGAGACATAGTATTTCGGGGTCTTTTTTTCTCCCCCCGGCGATCCACTCTGCCCATTCACCGGGCGACGAGGGATATGGCTTTGGTTTCGCGATCTCCACCGGAAGGTCTATTCTTACCGACCAGACACGGCTCTTTATTGTCGGTATAAGTTTGCCTTCCTCCGAAACGAAGAGTATGCATCCGTGTTCCGGAGGCTCCTCAGTAAGCTTCAGAAGGCTGTTGGATGCTTCCGGCGACAATTTATCGGCAGACCATATTACCGCCATCCTTCTTTCGGAGACGAGCGGATGGAGCGCCAGCTCACCCTGAAGCGTCCTGCATTCGTCTATGCCGGGAGGCACGGGAGACTTGCCGGCATTTATAAGGTCGGGATGGGCTCCGTCCTTCCATACCGGACTGTCGCCGAGAATAAGTTTTCCGTAGTTTTCAACAAAAATTTTCTGCATAATTTCCGGGAGTGCAACTGCAACAGATTGCGGACACCTCTTCATTCCGACAGCCGCTGCGATCTCTTTCCATCCCTGAGAAGCCTCCAGAACAGCCAAAGCGTCATTTATCACGGAAGGACCACCTTG
This sequence comes from Synergistaceae bacterium, assembly GCA_036835165.1. GTDB lineage: Bacteria > Synergistota > Synergistia > Synergistales > Synergistaceae > Caenicola. The sequence goes on from DAITML010000006.1 coordinate 23,675, forward strand.
ATTCCACTGATCTGACCAACTGACCAAATATATCCTCAGGACCTACATCACCGCAATCTATGACGAGCCACCTATTGGGGTCACTTTTTGAAAGGGAAAGATACCCCTCCCTGATCTTTTCCATGAATGATATGCCCTCGTTCTCGAAAGAATCCGGGTTTCCCCTGGAAGTTACCCTTTTCATAGCCGTTTTTGGCGATATGTCGAAGAGGACTGTGATATCAGGGACCGGAAAAGCCGAAAGCCTGGCTAGCTCTACAAATATGTCAAGCGGCAGGCCCCTTCCCCAAATCTGATAGGCCAGGGTAGAATCGTGATATCTTTCGCATACCACATCCCTGCCGGCATCTATGGCAGGCTGGATCACTGAGGCGACGTGTTCGGCCCTGTCCAGCAAAAATAAGTAGGCTTCACTCCATTTGTGCTTCAAAGAACCGTTTACAACGATTTCCCTGAGCACAGATCCGCCGGGCCATCCGCCGGGCTCCCTGGTAAGGATCGCGTCCCGGCCCTTTTCTTCTGTAAGCCATTTCCGGAAAAGGGCGGCCTGTGTCGATTTTCCTGAACCATCTATCCCCTCAAAGGTTATGAACATAGTATCCCACCCTTACGAGAATTAATAATAACACAAAAAGCCCCGCACTGAGTGCAGGGCATACTTATCATGGCGGAGGCGTGTGCGAATCGAACACACCGGGACCGGCGTTACCGACCCCCACCGGATTTGAAGTCCGGGCCCAGCACCAGCTGAAACTCGCCTCCATGTGGACCTTCGTAGATTAACAGAAAGAACGCTGATTTTCAACTTTTAATATTCTATGCCAAGGATCAGTTTTCTCTTTTGGGCACTGTCCGAGATTTCCCAGCACTTTTGAACGTAAGAAAGCGAATCATTAAGTTTGTTTTCACTGTTGTAAAAAATCCTGATGAGGACATCCCCCCTTAAAACCTTTGATCCCACCTTATGCAGCAGCTGTATTGCCACCGATGGATCGATAACATCCTCTTTGGTAAGGCGGCCGCCGCCCAAAGCCCTGAGTCCTTCGCCTATAAGCAGTGCATCCAGTTTTGAAAGGAAGCCATCTCTGTCTGATCTGATCTCATAAGTGCGGGCAGCTTTGGGAAGTATCCTCAGAGGTTCCTTTATCACGGAACTGTCTCCATTTTGCGCGGCTATAAGTTCACCGAACTTTTTAAGCGCAGACCCGTTGTCAAGGGCTTTTGACGCCAGTTCCGCCCCCTCTTCACGGGTCTTTGCCCTTCCGGACATTTCAAGCATGGCAGCTCCCAGTGTTATGCACAGTTCCCGTGTGTCGGAGGGGCCTCTTCCTGAGAGCACCTCGACAGCCTCATAAACTTCTGCGGAGTTTCCCACCCATTCGCCTAGGGGCTGCTCCATGTCCGTTATAACAGAAAGGCAAGCCTTCCCCAGCTTTCCGGATATGTCTGTGAGCTTCCGTGCAAGCTGTTCTGCCTTCCCTGCGTCGTTCATAAAGGCACCGCTGCCGCATTTAACGTCAAAAAGATATCCGTATGCTCCGCCCGCCAGTTTCTTGCTGACTATGCTGGCCGTTATAAGAGGTATTGACGGTACGGTACCCGTCACGTCTCTCAACTTATAGAACTTGCCCTCGGCAGGGGCAAGCTTTAAAGAGTGGCCTGAAATGGCACAGCCGATACTTTTTACCTGTTTAAGGAATCGGTCATCATTGAGGTGCATATCCATGCCGGGGATGGATTCCAGCTTGTCGATCGTTCCGCCCGTAAATCCAAGCCCGGGGCCGCTCAGCTTTGATATCGCGGATCCGCATGCGGCAACGAGCGGTATCAGCACCAGAGTTGTCTTGTCACCGACTCCTCCGGTGCTGTGCTTATCGATGATCCTGTCCCCTGCGGGATAACTGAGCTTCTCGCCTGAGTTGGCCAGCGCTATTGTGAAATGCATCAGTTCATCATCATCAAGCCCGTTTAGGAAAGCAGCCATAAGCCAGGCTGATATCTGATAGTCCGGTATATCATCCCGCATGACGCTGTCGATGAAGGCATGAAGCTCCTCACCGGTATGTTTGCCGGAGTCTCTTTTCTTTTCAATAAATTCTATCCCGTTGAACACAGTCATCTTATCACTCTCAGAAAAGCGCAAATAAGCCTGCAGAGGGAAGCAGAGCTCTCCTTCATCGTATCCAGGACCTCCTGATGTGAGAGCCTGCTGCTTGATATTCCCGCTGCGGCGTTTGCCACGCAAGAAATTCCGCATACTCTTATGCCCATATGATTTGCAGTTATTACCTCTGGAACTGTCGACATCCCGACCAGATCGGCACCGAGTGTTTTAGCCATCCTTATCTCAGCCGGCGTCTCAAAGGAGGGGCCGGAAAAGGCAATATAGATGCCCCTGTCGAGCCTGAGCATCTCTTTTTCTGCGGCCCTGGCGAGCTTGCAGATATACTCCCTGTCATAGGCCTCTGTCATATCAGGAAATCGCGGGCCTGAATTATCGTCATTTTCACCTATAAGCGGATTCGTACCCATGAAGTTGATGTGGTCTTCTATTGCGACTAAACCTCCAGTTGGGATATCCGGATTGATACCCCCCGATGCGTTTGTAACTATAAGTGTTTTGATGCCGATCATGCCAAGCACTCTTACAGGAAATACGACCTCTTCCATCGTATAACCTTCGTAATAATGTACGCGCCCCTGCATTATAACAACATTTGTGCCTTCCAGATCTCCGAAGATGAGCTTGCCTGCATGTCCGGGTGCGGTAGAACGGGGCCAGTAAGGGATGTCTTCATAGGCTATGGCCGCAGGAATTTTAATGTTCTCGGCAAGAGTCCCAAGTCCTGATCCGAGAACAATGGCCACGTCAGGCCTCGACTCGACTTTCCCTGAAAGGTACCTTGCCGCCTCTGACAGCTTTTCAGAATAGAGCATATTCTTCACTCCTTGATCTTATATATATTTGCGGCGCACATGGCACTCTTTGACGGGATCTCTGTCATTTATCTTCTTCTGCTCCGCTTCTGGGAAAAAATTTATCATAAAGGTCCCTGACTTCAAGATCGAGATGCGTGTACTTTTCGGTCGTGAGTATTGAAGAGTGTCCTAGCAGTTCCTGGAGGGTACGCTGATCCATTCCCTTCCTCAGCAGATGTGTGGCAAAAGTGTGCCTTAACACATGGGGGTGAAGGCGTGATGCAGAAATACCGGCCTGTATGCCTCTCTTGCGGAGAAGCCTCCAGAGAAATTCCCTCCTCATCTTCCTTCCCGATTTTGTCAGGAGAAGCCACGGTTCCCGGTGTTTGTCAAGATTGGGCCTGTGCTCATCGATATATTCATCGACAACCTTTCTGACACCTCCGACGTAAGGGACGCATCTCTCCTTGTCACCTTTGCCTCTGGTGAAAATCAGTCCGCCCCCCCTATCTATGTCTTTCAGTCTGAGGGAGCATAACTCTGATGCTCTCATGCCGGTCCCATATGCAAGCTCGATGGCAGTGCGGTCCCTCTTTCCTATTGGGGTCCCGTCCTCACAGCAGTTGATAAGCCTCTGTATCTCACCCTCTGTCATTATCTGGGGCAGGATCTTGTCCCTCGCAGGAAGAGGATCGAGCATGGGCATTTTGTCAGTCATGCCGTCATAGACAAGATATCTCGCAAATGAATTAAGCACTGCGGCATTCCTTTGCACAGTACTCTTGGACATGCCCCTTGCGGATTGTTCCCTCAGGAATCTCGCCAGACTGTCAGGATTCAGAAGCATTGGATCTGAGCCGATCTTTTTGCAATATGTATGCCATTGCTCAAGGTCAGAGACATAAGCCTTCAGTGTGTTGATGCTGCAGCCTCTTTCAAGCCTGATGTAGTCTTCAAAGCTTTTGAGTGTATTCAGGAAAACGGGATCGCCTGTTTCATTGACCGGCATTATCTTCCGCCTTTTGTGCAGCCAGCCAGCAATAAGCCATAATAGTCTTTCCGTCCTTGATCTCTCCGGAATCGATCATCATCTTTATTTCTTCAAGGGTAAAATCATGTACCTTAATATATTCGTCATCGTCTTCGGCCAGTTTTGACGGTTCAAGGTCAGTTGCATAGAAGAAAATTATCCTTTCTGTTGAGTAACCCGGAGAGGTATAAAACTCAAAAACTTTCTTTATTTCTCCCGGCCTGTACCCTATCTCCTCCTGAAGCTCCCTTATAGCCGTCGCTGTGGGATCCTCCCCTGTTTCGATCAGGCCTGCCGGGATCTCATAGAGGTCTTCGTCAACGGCATGCCTGTACTGCAGAACAAGTGAGATCCTACCGTCAGAATGCACCGGAAGTACGGTAACAGCAGATTTATGTCTTACTACCTCCCTTATTTTTTCACATCCGGACGGAAAAAGGACACGATCGATATTGAGGTCCAATATCAAGCCCTTATATATTTTTTCCCTGCTTACGATGTTTCTCAAAACATGTCTCGATGTGCTTTCCACAGATCGTCACTCCTCAATGAAGAAAATCGCCGGCCTTCATCCTGTTTCCCCTGAGCCATTCATCCGCACTCATAACATTCTTTCCCTCCGGCTGAACAGACTTGAGGATAAGGGAGCCCTCACCGCATGCTATTATCGGAAAACCACCAACTGTTCCAACCAGTTCCCCCGGAGAACCGGTTTCTGAAGCCTGCTCGGCAATATGGATCCTCAGTCTCTTGCCTGCAAAGCAGCAAAACGTTCCCGGTGAAGATGCCAAAGCTCTTATCCTGTTGAAGATATCGAAAGAACGGCCGCTCCAGTCTATCTTTCCTTCAGATTTTTCAATTTTGGGTGCTGTAGAAACCCCGACTTCGGACTGGGGGACAAATACCCATCTGTCAGAAGGCGTCTTTAGTAAGTATTCAAGCAGCTTTTCACAGCCTGCTTTGCATGTTTTTATCAAAAGCGAGGGTGTGTCATCCGACATGTCTATGCTGACAGCGATCCTGTCCAGTACCGGACCTGAATCCATTCCTTCGTCAAGCCTGAATATTGTGACTCCTGTCTCTTTCAACCCATCCATTATCGCCCTTTGCACCGGCGCGGAACCCCTGTATGCCGGAAGCAGCGATGGGTGGATATTTATGCAGCCGAGCGGTGCCATGTTCAGCAGAGGCTCTCTGATAATATGTCCAAAGTCTATTACAAGTATAAGATCCGGGATATCACTCCTGATCCATTCGAGTGTCTCCATGTCAGCCGATAATTTTTCTGTTGTGCGAAGCTTGATGCCCAGTTCCCGAGCCTTATCGCTGACAGGGGTATTTTGGATCCGCAGTCCCCTGCCTGAAGGTCTGGGAGAATTTGTCACTACCCACTCAGGCATTGCCTTTTCAGAAATAATGGACAGGCATTCAGCCGCGAACCTGCCTGAACCGCAAAAACCGAATCTAAGTCTGCAGGACATCACTTCTCTTTTGCCTGCTTTGCAAGTTTCTTTTTAAGGAACTGCCTTTTTAAGGGCGATACTCTGTCAATCAAAAGCCTCCCGTTAAGATGGTCGATCTCATGGGAAAAGACACAGGCCAGAAATCCTTCGATGACTCTTTCCTCAAATTCACCCTTTTCATTTTGCCAACGCACCTTTATTAACTCTGGAGAATCGACTTTTTCATATATTCCCGGAAAGCTGAGACATCCTTCCTCAACGGTTTTGGATCCCTCCCTTTCCAGTATTACAGGGTTGATAAGGACAAATTTTTCGCCGTTATAATCGATCACGGCAATTTTTTGGGGAACTCCTACCTGTGGCCCGGCAAGGCCTATGCCGTCAGAAACATGCATGGTCTCCCACAGGTCTCCGACCAGTTCCAGCAACTCCTCGCCAAAGGATGTAATATCTTCTGTAGGCTCCCTTAGAACGGGATCCGGGTAAACGCATACCTTTCTGACTGACATCAGATCTCCTCCAAATCTGCAGACGGATAATCACGATAGCTTCCTAAAAAAGTTCTCTAAACTGATCCGGCATATCCCCAAACGGAGCTGTGCAAAAAAGTCTGATCGGGGTTTATATAGTTATTTATATACAATGAATATTTTAACAGAAAATCCCCATGCCTCTCACTAAAAGGCATGGGGACAATGATTTTTAATGCGCAGATCTGTCTGTAAAATGCTATTCCTGATCTTCAGCCTGCTTCAAAAAATCTCCGATGGTAACGTTTGTCTCTTCCTGAGGAAGCTGATTATCATTTTTCTTCTTATCTGCGTCAGGACGGCGGCGCCTCGGACGGTCATCCTTCTGTCCTTCTGCACGGGGGGCGTCTTCCGATTTCGGCTTCCTGACAGGCTCTTCGTGAGCGGGACGGAGGCTCAGGCGCATCCTGCGTTCTGCCGGATTAACATCAAGAACCCTTGCAGTAACTTCCTGCCCTTCGGAAAGCACTTCCCTGGGGTTATCGATCCTCTGCTGGCTGATCTGCGAAATGTGGATAAGGCCTTCGATGCCGTCCTCAAGCTCCACGAATGCTCCGAAATCAGCGATCCTCACCACTTTTACCGGAACTTCCATATCCTTGGTGTATTTTTCGGCAACATCTTTCCATGGATCAGAAAGCTGCTTGTAACCCAGGCTGATACGTTTGCGCTCCGGTTCAACTTCAAGGACTGAGACTTCTATTTTCTGTCCTCTCTTAAGTACTTCCTTAGGATGCTTTATCCTCGTCCAGCTAAGGTCACCTATGTGGATGAGTCCCTCTAAACCGGGTTCTATCTCAACAAAAGCACCGAATTCTGTCAGGTTTGAAACTGTACCCTCAGCGACCATACCCGGCTTCCAGCGTTCTGCCGCTGTATTCCAGGGGTCGGACTGAGTCTGTTTCAGGCTGAGTGATATCCTATTGTTTTCTTTGTCAATGCCGATCACCTTAACCTTTATGTGATCGCCCTTGGAAACAATGTCCTTAGCCTTGGCATTCCTCTGCCATGAGAGTTCGCTGACATGGACGAGACCTTCCATAGCACCAAGATTTACGAATACGCCGAAAGATGTGATGCTGCTGACATCCCCTTCAAGTACGTCGCCTTCGCTGACCTGCTCATAGAATGACTGTCTGATCTCTGTCATCTCAGCTTCCATAAGGCTGCGGCGCGACAGAACAAGGCGGCGCTTGCGGCGGTCCTTTTCGATCAGCTTGACCTGGAAGTCCTGCTCAAGAAGCCTCGCAGGGTTAAGAGTACGACCGTCCTCGGCAAGGTGAGAAATTGGTATGAATCCCTCAATACCGTAACAGCTTACAATAAGGCCACCCTTGACCTTGCGGAGTCCCTTTACAGTAACAGTTTCATTCTTTGCAGCCTCTTCTTCAAGCTTGTTCCAACGCTCGTCAAACTCGCAGCGCCAACGGCTCAGGCTCAACTGTGCATCTTCGCCCTGGCTGATGTTTGTGACCTGTACTCTGACTTTTGCGCCGTTTTCAGGCTCCTCTGTCTCTTCAACGAGGACCTTATGCGTCCACTCCTTGCGTGGGAGGAATCCCTCGCATTTGTAGCCGACGTCGACAAGCCATCCGTCTTCACGAGCGTCAACGATCGTTCCCTCAAGGATCTTTCCGCGATGGAAATCACCCATCACGTCAAACTGCTGCATCATTTCTTCCATTGTTTCTTCTTTTTCCGGTGCTGCCTGTGTTTCAAGTCCGTCTTCTGTGCGAAGCTCGTCAACCATACCCAACATCCTCCTGCTTACATCATGTTTAATTTTTGTATCAGTTCTTTTATCAGCCATTCAGGAGTGCTTCCTCCTGCGGCAATTCCTATATCCTCCTTGTTTTGCAGCCACCCCCTGTCGATCTCTCCTGCATGCTCAACCCAAAGTGTCGATACACCGACATCCATGGATATTTCAGCTAATTTTTGAGTGTTGGCACTATTCCGGCCGCCAAGAATTATCATCCCGTCGACTTTGGAAGCAAGTTTGCAGACAGAATCCTGCCGGGCCAACGTGGCTTTGCAGATCGTATTATACACCTTGATCTCAGGTGAAACTTTAACAAAAGAACTAACGAGCGCGACAAATGAACCGACTTTTTGTGTCGTCTGGCTCAGGATGCCGCACTTTCGTCCCTTTAAGTTTCCGGGAATATCCTCGTCAGATGAGATAACTGCCACTTCACCTTCGACGTAACCCATTATGCCCCTGACTTCAGGATGATACCTGTCCCCAAATATTACCACAAAATAGCCTTCTGAAGAAAGGTCTTTTGCCCTTTTTTGAGCGGTTTTAACAAAAGGACAAGTACCATCGACAATTTTACTGCATTTTTTCCTTAGTATCTCTGCCTGAAAAGGTGTGACTCCGTGCGCCCTGATAAAAGCTACTGAACCCGGAGGCACTTCTTCAACCGATTCTACAACGATCAGTCCCATTTTTGAGAGGCGTTCTGTCTCCTGCGGATTATGTATCGGACTGCCCAAAGAAAAGACAGCCTCAGAACGAAGCAGCTCTTCTTCAAGTTTCGATATTGCCCTTCTGACACCAAAGCAAAGCCCTGTCGGATCTGCAATGTGGATCTTCAACTCAGTTTTTGTCCTCTTGTTCCAAATGTCTGATGCAACGGGGCATCACATCATCCATTGCTTCTGACATTTCGTATTTGTCAAAATCATACCACACCGCAGGCTCGAAGTGCTTGAACCAGGTCATCTGTCTTCTTGAGAAGGCTTTTGTGGATCTGATGTCTCCCTCAAGCGCTTCCTCGTAGGTGCAGTTTCCTTTGATGTACCGTACCAGTTCCCTGTAACCAAAGCCCTGGAGTGCCGGAAGTTTTGGGGAATATCCCCTGTCCAGGAGCCATTTTACCTCTTCGGCATAGCCGTTCTCAAACTGTTCCCTGACCCTACGGGCGATGTTGGCGTAAAGGTTTGTCCTCGATCTGATCAGTCCTATATAAAATATGTCATAGAGCGATTCCATCTTTGACTGGTTCTGATACCACCAGGTCGCGTTCCTGCCTGTTATCCTGAATATTTCAAGAGCCCTCATCGTTCTGACGGGGTCGTTGGGGTGTATCTTCTCCGCTGCAGCAGGATCCGCAGAACGTAATTCATTATAGAGCTCAGCCAGGCCTTTATCTCTTATTTCATCCTCCAGGGCGCGCCTGACTTCTTCGTCCTTTGGCAGATCCTCTGAGAGCGACCCGCAGAAGGCTTTGTAGTAGAAAGGAGTGCCGCCGATGAGGAGCGGCCTCCTGCCTCTCTTTCTGATCCTCTCGACGGCATCAGAAGCCTGATAGGCAAAATCAGCGGCAGAGTATATCTGATCCGGGTCAACTACGTCTATCAAATGATGGGGTATCCTGCGCCTTATCTCAGGAGACACCTTGTCAGTGCCCACGTCAAGGTAACGGTAGACCTGTCTTGAATCGACCGAAATGACCTCCGCATCAAGCCTGTCCGCAAGTTCAAGGCTGAACTTGGTCTTGCCGACAGCAGTCGGCCCTATTATTGCAATTACAGGTATCTTTTTGCTTATTTCTGTCATCTTTCGAACCAATCCTCGAGCTTTCTATCTTCGATCAGAAAGATCGTCGGCCTCCCGTGGGGGCAGGTAAATGGCACAGAGCACCTTTCAAGCCCTTCCAGCAAAGCATCCGCCTCTTCTCTTTCAAACCTTCTGCCAAGCTTTACGGCATCTCTGCATGCAAGTCTGGCCATCCTCCACCAGACCTCCCTGTCTCTTTTATCGGGATCCTTTTCTGCCTCTATGCCCCTCAGTGCAGAGCGAAGCATATCAACAGGCGAGAGCCTTGCCCTGCCTCTTAACTGAGGGACTCCTGTCAGTAACCCTTCACTAAAGGAAAATGCAAGATCTGAGAGCGAGCTTCGGGAAATTTCGACTTCAGCCAGGAGCGCCGGAGGAATTTCAACAGGCATTGCAAGCTGCTGTGAAGCTATGCCGTCTTTGAAAGATACTGCTATTTCTTCGTACAAGATCCTCTCGTGTGCTGCATGAGGATCAATGATCGCCAGACCTTCAGGAAAATCAAAGATCAGGAATCCTTTGGAGGACTGGCCTATATACCGGCGCGTTGCCTGCTGTGTACTGACCCTGTCCGGCGGATCTGACATTACGCTGATGTCTGCTTCCTGCGATGAGCCCCGTACAGCGGGGATCCCGGCGGCAGCTTTCCATGGCGTGGTGCTGTAGAGAGGGTCTGTTGCGTCGAACCATCTGTTCTGACGGGTTCCCATGGCTGACAGCTCCGCCCGCTCTTCCTGCGGGAATTTTTGATCCGATGAGATCGAGTATTTTCTTGTAAATATCTTTCGGGCAGTATCCAATGTAATTTTATATATGTCGCCTGATCTTCTGAACCTTACTTCTTCTTTTGTGGGGTGTATATTTACATCATGATCTTCGGGAGGCAGGGAGAGTATGACCAGCCACTCCCCGTATGCTGCAGAGTCCCCGCCGCATATTGCAGACCTTATGGTGCTGTCTTGTATCCTTCTGCCGTTGACAAATGTCGTGACCGTTGTCCGTCTGCAGTCCGGGATAGGGTTCCACCAGATATTTATTGTTGTTGAATTCAACGTTGTGGATGAAGCGTATATCAAGGAGTCTTCTCCCCAGCGCCTGCGAAGGGCCAGATCGATTTTACCTGAAGGCAGGAGTTCCAAAGATTTCCTGCCGTCGGAGAATACCCTGAATGTCAGCTCCGGATGCATCAGCGCATAGTCATTGACCACCTGCAGAATCCTTCTGAGTTCTGCAGATGCGGTCTTGAGGAATTTGCGCCTCGCGGGAAGGTTGAAGAAGAGGTCGTCCACACGGATCATGGTACCTCTCTGACAGGGGCTTTCAGTATGGAGGATGATCTCTCCCCCCTCGCATCTTATTATGCCTCCGGTTTCGGATTCTGCAGTCCTGCTCCTTATTTCCATCCTGCTGACGGCAGCTACGCTTGAAAGGGCCTCTCCCCTGTATCCCAGTGTGGCTATTCTCTCGAGGTCCTCAAGTGTCGATATCTTGCTTGTTGCATATCTTTCAATCGCAAGAGGAAGTTCGTCGAACCGAATGCCGCATCCGTCGTCTTCTATCACGAATGAGGATTTTCCCCCCTGCTCGATATGAAGCGTGATAGTCCGGGACAATGCATCTATCGAATTCTCTATCAATTCCTTCGCTACAGAAGAAGGCCTTTCTATTACTTCCCCTGCGGCTATCCTGGCCGCAACTTCGCTGTCAAGCCTCTTTATCATTTCAGATCCAGCACCTTCCGGCTCTCTTTCCTGAGCCTGTAAATAAGCTGAAGAGCTTCCATGGGGGTCATCTGATCCGGTTCTGAGGCTGCAAGTTCTTCGAGCACAGCCTCATAGCTGACATCAAAAAGCTTGATCTGCCTTTCTTCGGCAGGTGGAGCAAAAGACGTTTGCGTATCGGCAGAGGACTCAAATCCGGCCAAAAGCTCCCTTGATCTTCTGAGGACTATTGATGGAACTCCCGCCAATCTTGCGACCTCAATGCCATATGAACGGTCAGAGGGAGATTCGATCACTTTATGAAGAAATGTCACGCCGTCCTTTGTCTCCTCGACTGCCATGCTGAGATTGGTGACACCGGACAGCAGGTCTGCCAGTCTGGTCAGTTCATGGTAGTGAGTTGCGAAAAGGACCGCAGCTCTTCTTCCCTCCTGACCCTGCAGATATTCTATTACCGACCATGCTATGCTCAGACCGTCGTATGTCGATGTTCCCCTGCCTACCTCGTCGAGTATGACAAGACTTCTGTCCGTAGCATGCCTGAGAATATTGGCTGTCTCCACCATCTCGACCATGAACGTGCTTTGTCCCCTGGAAAGTTCGTCCCTCGCGCCTATACGTGTGAACAAACGGTCGATCAATCCTATCCTTGCACTCTCTGCCGGGACGAAAGATCCGATCTGGGCCATTATTGCTATAAGTGCCGCCATTCTGAGATATGTAGATTTTCCCGCCATGTTCGGGCCTGTTATTATAGCGATCCTTTTGCCGGATGATCCGCAGAGTAAAAGGTCGTTGGGTGTGAAGGGATGCCTTCCCAGCATTACCTCTATTACGGGGTGCCTGCCGTTTTTGACGGTAAAATCAGTGCTTCTGTCTATGACAGGACGCACATAGCGTCTTTCTGACGCTATCTCGGCCAGAGAACAAAATACATCCGCGGATGCGATAAATTTTGCTGCAGTAAGTATCTCGCGGCTCTTTGAAAGGGTACTGCCGAGAAGTTTGCTGTAAAGGCCTTCTTCAATTGCAAGTATCTCTTCTTCTGCGCTGAACATCTCGTTTTCAAATATTTTAAGTTCTTCCGTGATGAAGCGTTCGGCGTTTACAAGCGTCTGTTTCCTTGTGTAATTCGGCGGGACCCTGTCAAGGCCGCCTTTAGGTATCTCAATATAATAGCCGAAGACCTTATTTACTCCGGCCTTCAGGTTCTTTATCCCGGTCCTTTGCCTCTCTTCGTCTTCAAACCTTTGCAGCCATGCCGATGAATGCGCGGCTTTATCTCTCCATTCGTCAAGTGCGGCATCATAGCCGTCCCTTATGACTCCTCCCTCCCTGACAAAACGCGGAACTGCATCTGCAAGAGCAGAACCCAGAAGTGAGGACAGTCCGTCAAGAATGTCGATCCCGGCAGTCCAGTGAGAAAGTTTATCTCTTCCAGACATCAGATATACAAGCTCCGGAAGACTCTTCAGAGTCTCCCTGACAGTCAGCAGATCATAAGGCGATCCCATTTTCAGAGTCAGACGGCTGATGGACTTTTCCATATCACCGCATAAAGAAAGCAGATGACCCATCCTTGAGCGTAACTCCCCATCGCTCACCAGTTCTTCAATGGAGTCTGCCCTTTTTTCTATAAGATCGATATCTCTCAGCGGAGAGAGTATCCATTCCTTAAGCATCCTTTTTCCCATCGCGGTACGGCATCTGTTCAGGACAGCAAAAAGTGAAATATCAGACGGTTCCGTAAGTTCAAGATTGTTTACGGTATTCCTGTCGAGTATCATGTACTCTTCAGGAAGAAGCGGTACCAGCTGAGTAACGTGCAGTGCCTTTGAAAACTGGGTCTCCTCGAGGTATCTCAGAACAGCAGCGGCTGCTCCGCAGGCAGGATCCCTGTCATCCAGCCCCATCGAATTCAGTGTGGCAATGTTCCATTTCCTGCAAAGCCACTCTGACGAGGTCCTTGTATCGAACTCACCCTTCTCTCTTTCGACCGTGCCGACCTTCGTGTATTCGGGATAGAACTCTTTCAGTTTATCAGCCTGTCCATTTTTAATAAGTATTTCTGCGGGGCGGAAAGAGGAGAAGAGTGATACAGCTTCCTCGATACGGAATGTACCGGCTTTAAGTTTTCCTGTGGCGGTCGTGAGCAGAGCCATCGATACATTCCTGCCGTCAAAGAGACATGCAGCAAGGTTACCGTCGGAATCACTTCCGTCGGGAAGCCATGTCCCGGGTGTGACAAGTCTGGTGACTTCCCGTTGTACAAGATTTTTCCCGTCAGGAACTGTCACCTGTTCGCAGATGGCCACCCTGTATCCTGCGGCAACAAGTTTTGAAAGGTAGGAGTCTACTGAATGGAACGGAACACCTGCCATCGGTATAGCGTTATCTGATTCCTTTGATCGTGATGTAAGGGCAATATCCAATACTGAAGATGCAGTACGCGCATCTTCAAAGAACATCTCATAAAAATCTCCCATGCGGAAAAAGAGAAGAGAGTCAGGATACTGCTCTTTCCAATACAAATACTGCTCCAGCATGGGGGTCATCCTGGTCCCCTGCGGGATCTGCAATTTTATATTTCCCTCCTCCGGTCAAGGTAACTCTGAAGAAGTATCGAGGCCGCTATTTTATCCACCTTACCTTTGCGCCCCTTCCTCGAAACATCGCCTTCCAGAAGGGACTGCTGAGCTATCACAGTAGTAAAGCGTTCATCCCAGAATATTATCTCAACAGAGGGGTACCTCTCATTTATGCAGCCAGCAATGGATCTGATGTTTTCAGCTTCGGGGCCTTCATTGCCGCCGGTCCTGAGCGGAAGTCCTACCAGAAGCCGGGATGTCTGATAAGTGTCCATTATTTTTTTCAGTTCTTCCATCCAGTCGTCCCGGGTGTTAAGGACGGTAAGAGCCTGGGCAAAACTGCCCAACGGGTCGCTTACCGCCACTCCTATCCTTACCGTACCTATGTCGACAGCTACGATCCTTTCCAAACGGCTAGCTCCCCGACTTAGAAGCCAACCCTGCAAATATCTCAGGCGCTTTGCTGATGGCTTCGCCCAGTCTTGATGCATCAGGGGCCCTGCCCTGAGCGAGCGTCGGTTTTCCGCCGCCTCTTCCGCCGATGAGCCCGGCTATCTCCTTAAGGAAATCATCTGCCCTTATCCCCTTAGATACTGCCTCTTCGCTAGCCATTGACGTCAGTGTCACGTGTTTTTCTTCCCCGATGCCTGCAAGCATAATTACCGCAACAGGGTATTTTTGTTTTATCCTGTCGCCCACCTGTCTGAGCAGATCAGGGTTCATGTCCTCAAATTTTTCCATAATCAGGTCTACACCGTTGACCGTGGCGCATGGACTGATGTTTTCTTCTATGTCGGAAAGAGCTGCCTTAACCTGGAGCTCTCTGTTCTTCCTCTCAAGGATCTTCTTTTCGTCAAGCAGATCCTCTACCCTGCTGAGGACAGAATCAAGGTCTTCCCCAAGCATGGATGCAAGCGTACCTGACAAAAAGCTGAAACGCTGGAAAGTCTCAAGTGCGTTCTGACCTGTGATCGCGTTAATGCGACGGACTCCGGAACCGATGCCCTCTTCGCGCACTATCTTCACCACGCCTATCTCACCGGTAGCTTTAACATGAGTTCCTCCGCAGAGTTCGGTGGAGTATCCCGGAATTTCAAGGACCCTGACTTCGTCTCCGTATTTTTCGTCAAACAGTGCCTTTGCACCGGTCTTTTTAGCCTCATCTATCGGCATTACAGTCGTTTTCACCGGAAGATTAAGAAGCACCTGTTCATATACTATTGACTCTATCTCCCTGATCTGATCGACAGAAAGAGGCGCAAAGTGGTTGAAGTCAAAACGGAGGAAGGTCGGAGTCACTATAGATCCGGCCTGGCGCACATGCTGTCCCAGAACCTTTGAGAGAGCCTCATGAATGAGATGGGTCGCGGTGTGGTGCCTCTGAATGTTCCTTCTTCTTGCCGCGTCAATGGATGCCGTAACGGTCTGATTCCTTTTTATGGTTCCCTTCAGCAGCTTCCCTCTGTGAACTATCAGGTCGTTGACGGGATAGATGGTATCTTCTACCTCAAAGATGGCATTATCGGCGGTTATGACTCCGGTATCCCCCACCTGCCCGCCTTTTTCTGCATAGAAAGGAGTATCTGAAAGGACTATGTCAGCAGTATCCCCTTCAGAGATAAACTCTTTTTCCTTACCCTCAGATATGATCGCCCTTACCTCAGAATCGCGGGTAGTCCGGTCATATCCGCAGAAACCGACAGGCCCCAGCCTGTCTGCTATTTCAGTATATGCGTTTTTGGAGATGACAGAGCTGGTCTGCTTGCTTGAAGCCCTGGCGCGTTCACGCTGGTCATCCATGGATTTGTCAAAGCCGTCCTTGTCAACTTTAATGCCAACTTCGGCACACATTTCCTCGGTGAGCTCGAGCGGGAAACCGTAAGTGTCATACAGTACAAATGCAACGCTTCCCGGCAATGTGGCCGCCGAACTTTTTTTAAGTTTGTTTATCTCTGAGTCAAGCAGGTCACTTCCCTGCGACAGTGTCTTTGAAAAGCGTTCCTCTTCAGTCCTGAGTATCTGTTCGATCGCACATTCCTGTTCGGCAAGTTCCGTGTACTCATCTCCGATAGAATCCCTTACAGACTGCAGCAGTTCAGTAAGGAAAGGTCTCTCGATCCCAAGAAGTCTGCCGTAGCGGGCGCTCCTTCGTATCAGTCGCCTCAGCACATATCCGCCACCATCGTTTGTGGGCAGTATGCCATCAGCTATCATAAATGCAGAAGCTCTGATATGATCAGATATTACCTTTACGGCCATGTCGCTTTTGGAATCTGTTCCGTATTTGACGCCGCTGAGTTGGCATGCCTTGTCGATTATCGGCCGGAAGAGGTCAGTCTCGAAATCGTTGGGCACTCTCTGAACTACGGAAGACAGCCTCTCAAGTCCCATTCCGGTATCGATATTTTTGTTTGGCAGGGGGGTAAGGTTTCCGGCCTCATCACGGTTATACTGCATAAAAACAAGGTTCCATATTTCGAGGTATCTGTCACAGTCGCATCCCACACCACACGTAGGTTTCCCGCAGGAGAACGAGGGGCCCTGGTCATATATTATCTCGGAGCATGGACCGCATGGGCCGACCGGGCCGGCAGCCCAGAAATTGTCGTCAGCCCCTAGCCGGACTATCCTGTTTTCAGGAAGCCCAACCTTATCGCGCCATATATCGTGAGCTTCGTCGTCATCAAGGTAGATAGTCGCATAAAGCCTGTCAGGTTCAAGCCCTACCCTTTCTGTCAGGAACTCCCAGGCCCATGGTATGATCTCCTCTTTGAAATAATCTCCAAAGCTGAAGTTGCCAAGCATTTCAAAAAAAGTATGATGTCTTGCCGTACGTCCGACATTCTCAATGTCATTTGTCCTGACACACTTCTGGGCCGTTGTTGCTCTTTTGACCTCGGGGGTCTTCAGTCCAAGGAAATACTGTTTAAAAGGGACCATCCCCGCAATAGTGAAAAGCAGCGTCGGATCGTCCGGCACCAGTGAGAAGCTCCGATATCTCCTGCACCCTTTTTCTTCGAAATATGAAAGAAAGAGTTCCCTAAGTTCTTTTCCGCTCCTGTACTGCATTCAAGTGCCCCCTGTAGTTATAGATTAAAGCCGTATTTCCATCATGCCGGAGAAGACGGCTCACCTTTAATTTAAAAACATCTTATTATTATACGCGGATCTGCGCCATTTGTGCCAGATCCGCGTCTTCTAAAAACAGTTATTGCTGCGATCCGTCCGTCAGCGTCCGGTAAGTTTTCTGCGGGCCTCGACTGCTTCAGATATTATCCTCTCCCTGTCGGCAATCAGAAAATCATTGTCTTTATAAAGCATTTTACCTGCAACGACGGTACCCCTAACATCTGAAGAGGAACCGGCGTATACAAGGAACCCGGGTAGGTTCTCACAGTCCCATCCCACATAATGCGGCTGATCCAGATCGATAAGTATCATATCTGCCCGGTAGCCTTCCTTGATGAGCCCTACATCCTTGAAGCCGAGTCCCAGCGCTCCGTTGATTGTAGCGATCCTGAGGGCTTCTGCAGAGGTCACAAGGGTCGGGTCTTTTGTGATGCCTTTCTGTGTGAGCGCGGCAAATCGAAGTTCGTCCCATATGTCGAGCCTGTTGTTGCTTGCGGCGCCATCGGTTCCAAGCGCGACCCTTATTCCGGTTTTCAGGTACTCGGAAAGCGGAGCGATCCCGCTGCCAAGTTTCAAGTTGCTTTTGGGGTTGTGGGCAAAAGTCACGTTATCCCGCGCATAGAAGCCCGAGACCTCTGTATTGATCCACACGCAATGGGCAAGAAGAAGGTTGGGGACATCAATCATGCCGGTCTCTGAAAGATATTCCTCCGGAGTGATAGAACCCTCAAGACCGCTTATTTTCCATTCGGAAGATGTTTCCAGCCAATGGAGCTGAACTCCCAGCCCCATATCCTTCGCAGTCTCTGCGATCTCCTTCATCAGTTCCTGCGGCACAGTATAAGGCGCATGGGGACCGAGCTGGACGTTTATCAGTCCAT
Organism: Synergistaceae bacterium; assembly: GCA_036835165.1. Lineage (GTDB taxonomy): Bacteria > Synergistota > Synergistia > Synergistales > Synergistaceae > Caenicola. Next base: position 41,501 of record DAITML010000006.1, read on the forward strand.
CTCTCCCGTTAAAGTCTTCCGCGAGCCGCAGGTTCTCCTTCAGTTTGCTCCCATCGCTGTCGCCTACGATCCCCCGAGAGAGCCCGCACCTGATACCGCATTCAATGGCTGCTTCTGCGACCCTGTCCATGAAGAAATACATGTCGGCGAAGCATGTTGTGCCGGTCGAAAGCATTTCCAAAATGGCAAGCTTGGTGCCTGCCTTTACAAGATCTCCGTCAAGACCGTTCTCTACAGGCCAGATCCTTTCCTGCAGCCATTCCATCAGCGGCAGCTCTTCACCAAGGCCTCTGAGAAGGGCCATAGCGGCATGACCGTGGGCATTTACAAAACCGGGGATGAGTGCGGTCTTTCCCCTTCCCTCGTATGCGCACCCGGAACTTAGCGTTCCTGCTGGAAGTATGGATGAGATGAGGTCGCCTTCTGTAATGACGTCACATCTTTGTGCAGTGGTCCTTTCGGCATCCCATACTACGACATCCCTGTACTGCTTCTTCATCATGCCTCTCTCCATGCAGCCAGATATTCCTTCTGCTCCTGTGTCAGCTGTTCGATGCTAATGCCAAGCGACTCAAGCTTCAGTTCCGCGACCCGGCAGTCCAGTTCGGACGGGACATTGTAGAGTCCGGGCTTAAGTTTGTGGCCGCTGATGTAAATGCATGAAAGTAGCTGCATCGCGAAGCTCATGTCCATTATTTCAACAGGGTGCCCGTCACCCGCGGCAAGGTTTACAAGCCTTCCCTCGCCAAGCAGGTGTATTCTCCTGCCTACAGGAAGAATATAAGTGCGAATGTTGTCTCTTGTCTCTGTAACATTTACTGCAAGCTCAGCAAGATCGGGAATGCAAACCTCTACGTCAAAATGCCCCGCGTTGCAAAGCAGGACTCCGTCCTTCATGCGCATGAAGTGTTCCCTGCGGATGACCTTTGTGTTGCCTGTAACTGTTACAAAAACATCTCCGACTTTTGATGCGTCAAGCATGTTCATTACGTCAAATCCGTCCATAAGTGCCTCGAGAGCCCTGTGCGGGTCCACCTCGACAACTATAACTCTGGCACCAAGTCCGGCCGCCCTCTTTGCCGCTCCCTTCCCGCACCATCCGTAACCGGCAATGACAATGTTCTTTCCTGCCACTATAAGGTTTGTGGTCCTCAGTATGGCATCCCAGACAGACTGTCCCGTACCGTACCGGTTATCGAAAAGGTATTTGCTTTGGGCGTCATTTACCGCAAGCATGGGAAAAGGCAGCAGACCTTCACACTCCATCGATCTTAGGCGCTTTATCCCTGTGGTAGTCTCTTCGCACCCGCCGAGGATCCGGGGGATGAGGTCGCTTCGTTTTTCTATTATCATCGACACAACGTCGCCGCCGTCATCAATTATTATCTGAGGATCCCACCTGAGCATCTCCTCTATATTGTCCGAATACTCCCTAGAGGTCATCCCTCTGCGGCTGAACACATGTATGCCATCTTCAGCCAACGCTGCACATATCGTGTCCTGTGTTGAAAGAGGGTTGCTCCCTGCTGTTGCCACTGTTGCCCCAAGCCTTTTCAAAACTTTGAGCAGGCAGGCTGTCTTTGCCTCCAGATGCAGACAGCATCCAACTACAAGGCCCTCCAAGGGCCTGTACTTTTCTTCTCTCTCGGATATCAATTTAAGCACAGGCATATACTCCCATGCCCATTCGATCCTTCTTCGGCCTTCAGGTGCAAGGCCTTTATCGGCAATTATGAATTCTTTTTTCACAATACTGCCTCCTTCCTATCGCTGTTTCTTCCTGACCAAAGACTCTGAGGGGATAAAGATCGGACGTTATCCTAAAGGCATCGCTTCTTCCCGGGAGAGATAAAAAACACATTTCTTTATATCTGTACTGAACGTTTACCCTGCTTAAATATTACCACTCAAAAGATAATAAGGCCGTTTCAAAAAATAATTAATAATGAAAAATAGATCCGCGGCTATAGTTGGTGATGAAGGAGCTGACTTTCGGTAAATTCATAAAAAAATAACTGCATTTATTTATTTAGCTTTATGATATCTGATGGAACTAATATTCCTTCTTCGGTTATTATCCCGCTTATAAGCTCAGCCGGTGTGACGTCAAAGGCAGGATTCCAGACCTTTGCCGCTTCATGGACAATAATTTCATTTCCTAATCTGCGCACCTCATTGTGATCCCTCTCTTCTATAGGGATCATAGCGCCATTGGGGCAGTTAAAATCTATAGTGCTAAGGGGTGCGGCAATATAAAATGGAACATTATGCCTATGTGCCGCAACAGCAAGCCCGTATGTGCCTATTTTGTTTGCAGTGTCCCCGTTGAGGGCGATCCGATCAGCTCCTGTGATTACTGCATCTATCTTCTGCCTGGACATCAGGAAGGATGCCATCGAATCACAAATAACGGTCACATCGAAACCTTCTTCACAAAGCTCAAATGCCGTCAGCCTTCCACCCTGGAAGCGAGGCCTGGTTTCGTCCGCAAATATTTTGATTTCCTTTCCTGACTCCCTGGCAGCCCTGAATACTCCGAGCGCTGTACCGTATCCGGCTGTTGCCAGAGCGCCTGCGTTGCAGTGCGTGAGCACTGCAGATTTATTGGGAAGAAGCTGTGCGCCGTTCATGCCTATCCTTCTGTTGACAGTTATGTCCTCGTCATGGATACTTATAGCTTCCGATTCAAGCAGGGAGCATATTTCGGGATCATCCTTACGCATCCTATAAAGGGAGCGCATCCTTTCTATTGCCCAAAAAAGATTGACCGCCGTAGGCCTTGTACCTGACAGCCTTGAAAAAGCCTCTTCCATCTTCGATATATCCGTCCTGGCAGCCAGGACGACGCCATATGCCGCCGCGACACCGATCGCAGGAGCTCCCCTTACCGTCATGTCCTCTATCGCCGCGGCTGTTTCTTCAAATGTGCGGCAATCCCTGTACCCGACAGAAGCCGGTATTTTCCTCTGGTCAAGAAGCCTAAGGAGAGGTACTTCGTTTAACCATTCAACAGTTTTGGGAAGCATATCCTCACCTCGCCCCTGTCAACTCATCTTTTGAAATTTTTAATATTTCGGCATCGGCATGTCCGTCCCTGAAAGATATTCCTATTTTCTGATGCTCTTTCAGTGAGGCTGAATCCTTTACCATTCTGCCACGGTCGTCTCTGCAGACCGCAAAACCTCTTGAGAGCACCGTCAGCGGCGACAGGTTCTGGAGCGATCCCGCAGCAGAGGAAAGCCTCTGTTCGGCATCGGAAAACCTGTGGGCCATGTTGGTTTTCATGGTGGAATATGCTTTGTCAAGGTATTCCCGGAGCGGCAGGCAGATGCCTCTGGTCATCGTGTATGAGAGCCTGTTTTTTGAATTGTCAAGAGTGAGGAAAGACTTGGAGATCCTGCTGCCTGTGTGCGCCGTCATTGAACGCATAAAACCGGACAGACCGGCTTTAAGTTCATTGGAGTCGGGGAAGACCCTTTCTGCAGCTCCGGATGGCGTGGGCGCATAAGCATCTGCCGCAAGATCAGAGAGTGTCCTGTCGACCTGATGTCCGAGTCCGGTGATGACCGGAACAGGACAGGACCTTACCGACCTGACAACTTCCTCGGCATCAAAAGTATCCAGATCATCTCTGCTTCCGCCTCCCCTGACAAGCATGACAAGAGAGAGGTCTTCCATGGAGGCGCATTTTGCAAAAGCATCCCTTATTTCAGAAGCGGCGCCGGCACCCTGCATCAGGCTTGGCACCACCAGCAGACAGGCAGCCGGATACCTTAGTGAAGCGACCTTTATGACATCCTGGACAGCCGCGCCGGTAGGAGAAGTTATTACTGCGACCTTGCCGGGAAAGAGCGGGAGTGCTCTCTTGTGCCTGACATCAAAGAGACCTTCCGCTGAAAGCTCTTTGAAAAGGAGCTCCCTTGCCCTTGCCTTTGCCCCTTCACCCAAAGGAAGCAGTGCAGTTGCGTATATCTGATAAGAGCCTCTCGCTCCGTATACGTCGACCTTTCCGCGGACCAGCACCTCATCTCCGTCTTTCGGCCAAAGGATCACAGAAGAAGCATTCGAACGGAACAATACGCAGGAGATCCTTGTCTCCTTGCCGAGTATTGTGAAGTAGGCATGTCCGCTTGAATGCCTTTTAAACCCGAGAAGTTCACCTTTTACAGATACATTCAGAAGTTCACCGGAAGCCAAAATTGCCTCCCGGATCTTATTTGTAACATCATCTACTGTAAATATGGCATCAATGTCATATTTGAGCATATCACTTCAGTTGAGAAAAGACTCTTCCTTCCTCACTATTCTGCCAAGGACTCCATTGACGAATCGGCCTGATTCCTCCGTGCCAAAAACCTTTGCAAGTTCGACAGCCTCGGAGATTGAGACTGCAACAGGCACTTTTTTTGAGATGACACCTTCATACAAGGCGATGGAAATTGCGACCTTGTCGACAGCCACCATTCTTTCGGGTCTCCATCCGACAATATTTTCCCTCAACAGGTCTGAGATGGCATCCATATTTTCCATAACACCCCTGACAATTTCACAGGCATAATCATATACGCCTGCCCCCTCCCCTTCCCAGGGGTAGAGTTCAATGGCTTCATCAATGCTTGCCGAGGGCCTTACATCGAGTTGGTAAATAAGCTGCAGGGCAATTTCACGCGACCTGTGCCGTGACTGGGACTTTGAGGACATTTTCTGATATCATCTCCTGAATTGCTGCATCAGTGCCGAAACTTGTTTTTTGCCGTCCTCGGTGAGGAGTATCCATGATATCCCGTATCCTATTATGGCGGCAAAAAGTGACCAGAGAATACCCTTGAGCCCAAGATAAATAAGAGCCGTCAGGCCGCCTGCTGCTCCGGCCCAGAACAACGGCATGCTCCAGATCGGATTGGTCTTTGGATTGTCCTGGGGCGCAATGCTGATCCAGTTGATATGGACAGCCATGCCTGACTTTGTAAAGATTTCTGTAAATCTCTTTTCAAGCCTTGACTTGTCATCATCATTCCCTCCCTCAGGGAGGGTTATATAGATGTTCAGAAGGTTCTGGTCACCGATAAATGACACCTCCTGACAGTAATAGCCTTCGGGCAGCCTTTTGGAAACGATCTGTCTGAACGAATCCCCGTCGATCCATATCTTGCCAAGTTTGGTAGCAGTCCATAAGAAAAGCATTTTTTTCACCTCTTAATCGAGGAGGCCGGTTTCTGTTTCATGAAACCGGCCTCCTTCTGTAAAATTCTGTCCGATCAGGCCTCTTCGGTAAATGTGCTGTACGCGGCCTCCGACTGAGGGGCGGCGTGTTCTTTTTTCTCTCCGAAAGTAACTCCCTGGACGTATACATTGACACCCTTGATTGAGTAGCCTGTAAACCGCTCTATCTGCTCCTTGACTGCCTCCTGGACATCCCAGCAGACATCGGGTATACGCATGCCGTACTTTACAGCTATATATGCATCGACGACTATCTCCGGAGTATCCCCGTCAGATATTGAGATCCTTACACCATTGACAGTCTTCCTTCCGAGACGCAGATTAGCCATAAGGCCCGGATTTGCCGGAGTCACGCCCTCAACACTGTTAAGAGCCTTTGTAGCAAGCTGTGCTATAACATCCTCCGAAATGCGGATCTTGCCTTCAAGATTAGACTGATCGATAGTCGTTCCCGGTCCGATCTCCTCGTTCTCGCCGGCTTCGCTTACTACGAAGTCCTCTTTGTTGTTTGCGACCATGCGTTTACTCCTCCTTCTCTAAAGCTCGATCTGATATTTATCGCAATGCTTTTTGCAGATCAGTCTTCCGTATGCTTGAAAGGCTTGCCGCAGTGCGGACAGAGGAGATCCTCGTCTTCATCATAGGCAGCCGGCTCATAGTAGAAATCCTTGCCGCATTCGGGGCAGGTCACTGATGCGTACTCTTCCTCATCAAAATCTTCGTAATCATCTTCGTCATCTTCGTCATACTCATCTTCGAGCAGTGCGTCGAGATCATCCTCAAGCTCGCTCACGTCCTCGTCAAGCTGTTCGAGATAGTCATTGAGCTCCTGGTGGACCTCTTCGTGATCTTCCATTGCCTCAGCCAAAGAGTCAAGGGTATCTACCAACGCAGCAAAAAACTTTTCCTTCTCAGGCGTGTCAGCTACTTTCTGCCCGTCGATCAATCCTCTCAGGTACGCTATCTTTTCCCGTGCGCTCATT
>DAITML010000007.1:0-1853 GCA_036835165.1 Synergistaceae bacterium
AGCGATGGCCTTCCAAGCCGTAGGTCGCGGGTTCGAGTCCCGTTTTCCGCTCCAGGATATTCAAAGCCCCCGCCGTTGGCAGGGGCTTTTTCTTTGCCAAAATGCTTGTTGTGGGTATAGTATTGGTGCAGATTGGGCAGTATCCGAAATCATATTTCAAAAAGCAAATTTTGATGATCATTATTAAAGATAAATCAGGGGAAATGTCTATGGAAGATCTTACTGCGATTTTCAAAAAGTTCCGTGCTTCGGCTGTCCGCCAGGGATGGTGGGATTCGGAAGGGATAGTCGCCGCGCTCTCGGGCGGCGGAGACTCTGTTGCCATGCTCTGGCTGCTTCACAGGTTTTATAAGGGAAGGATAGTTGCCGCGCACCTTGACCATTGCACGCGCCAAGGCATGTCACACAGGGATGCGGAATTCTCTGCAGGTCTTTGCGAAAAGTGGGGCATCAAATGCCTTGTCAAAACTGTTGAGGTCTTTGAAGGGCGCCTTAAGGGCGAATCATTCGAGATGGCCGGCAGACGTGAGCGTTACACTCATTTCTGCGAAACGGCAGAGGCGGAAGGCCTGTCCTTCATAGCTGTCGGTCACTCTGCCGACGATGTAGTGGAGACTCAGCTGATGAACCTTTTCAGGGGGACCGGACTTGAAGGGCTGAGGGGAATACCCGAAAGAAGGGGCATGATAGTCCGTCCGATAATCGATTTCCGCAGGGATGAACTCCGCGAGATACTGCGCAGCAACGGCATAGACTGGCGGGAGGACGCAAGCAACACAGACACCGTCTACAAGAGGAACCGTGTTAGGGAAGAACTGATCCCATGGATAAGGGAGAATATGAACCCCAACTTCGAGTCAGCGATGATCGGACTTTCAAGGCAGATCGACGCTGAACTCAAATATAAGCAGAAGATAACGGAAAAACTGCTTTCAGACGTTTCGATAAACATATCCCCGGCTGTCGCATGCTGGTCTCCTGCTTTTGTCAAAGATATTCCGGATACAGAATTGGCAGATATGCTCAGACTTCAGGGTGTCAGGCTCGGCCTTCCAAAACTTGACAGGGACAGGACATTACAGCTTATGGGCCTGATACGAAAGGGAGGCAGATGGCGCTTCCAGTGGGCAATGGACATAGAGGTATGCTGGTCGAACAGGGGAATGGGATGGCTGCATCGCGAAGACATCGGAAAAGGCGTATCAGAAAATAGGCAAAATGTCCGAAAAGAAGAGATTCCTTGGTGGGCGAGATAGTAATATTTATGTTATTATGTCTAATGTTTTTCAGCAGAATAAACTTTGTCTCAGAGGGGTGCTTCTGACATGGAATATAAGATAGGCAAGACCCTTATTTCGGAAGAAAAACTGCAGGCAAAGATAAAAGATCTCGGGGAACAGCTTAGCAGGGATTATGCAGGCAAACAGCTGATCTGTGTCTGTGTTCTCAAGGGTGCCGTAATATTCCTGGCTGACCTGATAAGGCACATAAGCCCTGAAGTGGACGTCAGGATCGATTTCCTCGCCATCTCTTCCTATGGGGCATCAACGAAGAGCAGCGGTGTGGTCCAGATACAGAAAGACCTCAGTACAGACATCTACGGCAAGAATGTCCTGATAATAGAAGACATAGTGGATACAGGCCTTTCACTGAAATACATAAAATCGCTGCTGCTTGAGCGCAAGCCTGAGAGCCTTGCAATATGCGTTCTGCTTGACAAGCCTGACCGCCGCAAGGAAGCTGTTAAGGTCGAGTATACCGGTTTTACCATACCCGATGAGTTTGTGATAGGCTACGGCTTGGATTATGCCGGAATGTTCCGCCATCTGCCGGCGGTCTTTGTCGCCGAACCC
>DAITML010000007.1:1953-45777 GCA_036835165.1 Synergistaceae bacterium
CTTGGATTATGCCGGAATGTTCCGCCATCTGCCGGCGGTCTTTGTCGCCGAACCCAGCGAATAGCTGGGCTCGGCTGCAACGCACAGCGTTGCGGGAGTCAATCGGAAATCGGTTGCTAATCGGTTGCGAGTCGATGGGTAAATCGATATCAATCGGAAAAACTATGTGGATCCACAAATTACAACCTACAAGAATGGAGTGATTTAGTGCAGGAAATCACTTTTTATTTTCAAAATTTAGATATTTATCAAATTGGGAAAAAACTTGCTATAGAAACATATAGGCTAACTAAAAAATTCCCTCAAGAAGAGAAATTCTGTTTGATAAACCAAATGAACAGGTCTGCAATATCAATTCCTTCGAACATAGCTGAAGGAGTTTCGAGAAAAGGTAAGAAAGATAAAATACATTTTTTAAATATTGCGTTTGCTTCATTGATGGAACTTGTATGCCAGACAGAAATATCAAACGAACTGGGATATTTATCACGGGAAGAATTCTGTGATTTCACACATAAAGCAAAAAACTTTGTTGTCAAGCTTCATAATTACATAACATATTTGGAAAGAGAAGCAGCCGAACTATAAAATAGGGTCTGAATTAGAATTTATTGCAGTCTTTTAGTCATTAATAACAACCGATTTGCAATCGATTCCCAATTGACTCGCCACTGATTGCCGCCGGATTTTTTCCGGTAGATTTGTAAAGATACGAAAGCGAGGTCACACGTTTGAAAAAAACCTCTAAAAATGTCGGGATGTACATAATACTGATCGTTCTCGTCGTCAGCCTGGTCAACGTATTTTTGACGCCGGAGGGCAACAAGAACGCTCAGAGTACGGAGATACTTCCTTATAGCCAGTTTCTGAATGAGGTCAACCTTGGCAATGTAACAAAAGTAAAGATCGATCATGAACAGCTGAAGGGCACACTAAAGTCGGGCAAGGAGTTCACCACCTACATCCTTGATCCCGGAACTCTTCCGAGCCAGATATCTGAAAAAGGCGTAGAGGTCGAGGTCGTGCCGCCGCCTAAGAATTCATGGTTCACTGCTCTTCTGACTTCGCTGCTTCCCACGCTTCTGCTTATAGGAGTATGGATATATTTCATATACAACATGCAGGGCGGGGGCAACAAAGTTATGGGTTTTGCCAAGAGCAAGGCAAAACTTTTCATGGACAACAGGCCAAAGGTTACATTTGACGATGTAGCAGGCTGTGACGAGTCAAAGGAAGAGCTTGAGGAGGTCGTTCAGTTCCTCAGGGATCCATCGAAGTTTACCAGGCTTGGGGCAAAGGTCCCACGAGGCGTACTGCTTCTCGGCGCCCCCGGAACAGGAAAGACACTTCTTTCCAGGGCAGTTGCGGGCGAGGCAAATGTGCCTTTCTTCAGCATAAGCGGATCTGATTTTGTTGAAATGTTCGTTGGTGTAGGTGCGGCCCGAGTAAGGGACCTCTTTGAACAGGCCCGTAAGAATCAGCCCTGCATAATATTTATTGACGAGATAGATGCAGTCGGACGCCATCGCGGAGCAGGACTCGGCGGCGGACACGACGAGCGTGAACAGACCCTTAACCAGCTCCTGGTCGAGATGGACGGCTTTGAAGCGGGGACAGGCATTATCCTGCTTGCCGCCACCAACAGGCCTGACATACTTGATCCGGCCCTTCTCCGTCCCGGACGCTTTGACAGGCAGATAGTAGTTGACAGGCCCGACGTCAACGGAAGACGCGATATACTCAAGGTCCATCTTAAGGACAAAAGGGTCAGCAAAGAAGTAGACCTTGATGTTATTGCAAGAAGGACCCCGGGATTCGTGGGAGCGGATATTGCGAACCTTGTCAATGAAGCTGCGCTTCTTGCCGGCCGCAGAAATAAGGAAAGACTTGGAATGGCAGAGTTCGAAGAAGCCATCGACAGGGTAATGGCCGGTCCCGAACGCAAAAGCCGCGTCATAAGCAAAAAAGAACGCGAGATCATCGCCTATCACGAAGCAGGTCACGCGCTTGTCGCAAGCAAGATCGACGGAAGCGACCCTGTCCATAAGATCTCGATCATTCCGCGTGGCCACATGGCTCTTGGCTATACTCTCCAGCTTCCTGAGGAGGACAGGTTCCTCATATCCAAGAAGGAACTTGCAGACAGGATCACTATACTGCTCAGCGGACGAGTAACTGAGCAGATCAAATTCAAGGATGTCACGACAGGAGCCTCCAACGACCTTGAGCGCGCAACTCAGATCGCAAGGCAGATGGTCACACAGTTCGGCATGAGCGACAGGCTTGGGTTGGTCACTCTTGGCCGGAAGCAGCACGAAGTATTCCTCGGCAGGGACATCATGGAGGACAGAAACTACAGCGAAGAGATAGCATATGCTATCGACCAGGAAGTACGGAGCATTATTGATGAGTGCTACAGTCTTGCAATGACCATCCTTACAGAACATAATGAGCGTCTCGAAGAGATCACCGCACTGCTTCTTGAAAAAGAAGTCCTGGAAGGCGACGAGCTTGACGAGCTTCTCGGCTATCCAAAGAAAGAAACTCCTGTCGTCCCCGCTGTTTCTGATGAGGAAGAGACATATTCCGACGAGGAAGAGAACGGCTCAGAGGATGGGCAGGATCAGGAAGACGCAAAAAAGAAGCCGCGTAAGAGTGATGAAGATCAGGACGAAGATGATGAAGAAACTGATGAGGATGACGAGGAAGAAGAGTAAAGCAACTATTCAAAGGAGCCGAAAGGCTCCTTTTTTATAGTCATAGATCAGCCTGCATACTGATCCAAATTTTTCCCATATATTAAAAATATATGTTATAATGCCCATCGTCACGGGATGTAGCGCAGCCTGGTTAGCGCACCTGCTTTGGGAGCAGGGGGTCGTCGGTTCGAATCCGACTATCCCGACCATTAAAAACAAAAAGCTCAGCGAAAAATTTTTCGCTGAGCTTTTTTGTGAAGCAATAGTGAAACTGCCGGAAAAACATCGGCGTGAAGCGATGGTGAAGCAGTTGTAAGGGCAGGTTCGGGGAATTTGCAGCCTTTGGCTGCGGAGAATTCGCGGCATTCGCCGCTGGAGAATTTGCTCGCTTCGCATAGCGGTGAATTTGCGGCGTGGTTCATTCCGCGGTGGTTCAAAATCACCGTCGTTCCCGAATGCCTAAATCGGGAATCCAGCGGCTTGGGGTTAGGGGCCATAGCCCCTGTCATAATCAGGATCTAAAGACACTGGATCCCCGTTAAGTTGCGTCCGGGGATGACGGTCGAAAGGATTGCCGGACTTCCTACGGCGGTGAATGAAAATCTTTTATATCGTCTTCCCCAAGTGCTTCTATTGGGGATCCAGTGTCTCTATATCCATGCTATCCCTAGCTTTCTAGGGCCTAAACCCGAAGCCGCTGTTCCGGCATCTCAAAGCGCACTCGAAATGGTTCGAGCACTGAGGTAAATTTAAAAGGTTTTTCCTGACGGAAAACGGTGCTCTCCCGATACAAGCACTCAGGGAATACGGTGAGAGAGGCGTCCGGGAGAAGACGGTTCATGTGCTTTTATTCACCGCCTGACTTAGTCAGGCAAATTCTCCAGCGACATTTTTATAAGGTCGCGAATTCACCGCAGCGGTTCTCTGCTGCAAATTCCCCGCGTCATCCGTGACATTGCAAACTGAATCTGCAATGTCACGGATGACGCATTCTTTAAAAAGCTATATATTATCAAAGTTGTATTTTTTGCAAAGGAGTGACCTTATGTCTGAGGAATTTAAGCTTTTTTCGCCCTGGCCCATGTCCGGCGATCAGCCTGAAGCAGTCGCGAAGCTGGTCAGAGGGTTTGAAAAGCCCGGTGCTGTGCAGACGCTGCTTGGTGTGACCGGCAGCGGCAAGACGTTTACCATGGCCAATGTCATCCAGAGGCTTCAGAGGCCAACTCTTGTCATGGCTCACAACAAAACGCTTGCTGCACAGCTCTACAGCGAATTCAAAGAATTTTTTCCCGACAATTCGGTCAACTACTTTGTAAGCTATTATGATTACTACCAGCCTGAGGCCTATATGCCTGCCCAGGACATCTATATAGAGAAGGACGCTTCGGTAAATGAACGGATCGAGAAGCTTCGCCTGGCTACTACGAAGGCGTTGCTTGAGCGTCGCGACGTGATAGTTGTGGCGAGCGTATCGTGCATTTACGGACTGGGAAAGAGAAAGAACTATGAAGACGCCATTTTTCGCTTCGCAGTAGGCGAGCAGTGGGATCGCAGGACCTTCATGACAAGGCTTCTGGACAATTATTACCAGCGCAATGACCTGGTGCTCCAGCCCGGAAACTTCCGGAGCAGGGGAGAGTCCATGGAGATCTATCCGGCATACAGCGATACCGCTGTAAGAGTTGTCTTCTTTGATGATGAAATAGAGCGGATCGAGGAAATTGACCCTGTCAGCGGAAGGGCGGTCCTGAGCAAAGAGCATACGGGGATATTCCCGGCGCAGCACTATGTAACATCTTCAGATGCGATAAATAAAGCTGCAGAGCATATCGAGAAGGAACTTGAGGAACGGGTCTCCGTACTGGAGTCAGCCGGCAAGATCGTCGAAGCTCAGCGGCTCAGGATGAGGACAAAGTATGATCTTGAGATGCTGCTTGAGGTCGGCTACTGTTCAGGCATAGAAAATTATTCCCGCTTTCTTGACGGCAGGGAACCGGGTGATGCTCCCGGAACGCTGATGGACTTCTTCCCCGATGATTCCCTGATATTTATAGACGAGTCACACATGACACTCCCCCAGGTGAGGGGAATGTACAACGGCGACAGGGCAAGAAAAGAGGTGCTTGTTGAGCACGGTTTCAGGCTTCCTTCCTGCCTCGACAACAGGCCTCTAAAGTGGGCGGAATATGAGCCGCTTCTTAAAAACGCCCTCTTCATATCCGCTACACCCGGCGATTATGAGTTTGCCCATTCAGACCAGGTTGTGGAACAGCTTATACGTCCGACCGGCGTCACGGATCCGACAGTGGAGGTCCATCCAGCCACAGGCCAGGTGGACGATCTGCTTGCAGAGGTAAGGCCGATCATTGAAGCCGGCGAGCGCGTCCTCATATCAACTTTGACAAAGCGCTCGGCGGAGGATCTTGCCGAATACATGGCTGAGCTTGGAATAAAGGTGCGGTACATCCACTCCGAACTTGACACATTTGAAAGGGCGGAGCTGCTGCGCGATCTGCGTCTTGGCGTTTTTGCGGTGCTTGTAGGTGTAAACCTTCTGAGGGAGGGGATAGACCTGCCCGAAGTATCCCTTGTTGCTATTCTTGACGCAGACCGCGAGGGTTACCTGAGATCTCACAGGTCGCTGATACAGATGATAGGAAGGGCGGCAAGGAACCAGGCCGGAAAGGTATTGCTTTATGCCGACAGGATCACTGACAGCATAGACGCTGCAATGAAGGAAACAGAAAGAAGAAGAAACAGGCAGACAGCATATAATGAAGAACACGGCATAAAGCCCCGGACAATATCCAAGGCTGTAAAGGACCTCCTCCCCGCAGAACTTCTGGAGGAGAATGGCTACGCAGGAATGAGGGCAGCTTCACCATTGGGTGAAGAAGAGAGTCCGCACGATATACATGAACTTGAAAGGAAGATGTGGTCCGCGGTCGAAAAGCTGGACTTTGAGACAGCGGCTGAACTGAGGGACACTATACAGAGATTGAAGGGCGATGCGAAAATTGGAACAAAGCATAAAAATTACAGGGGCAAGGCAGCACAACTTAAAAAACATAAACGCAGAAATACCTAAGAACAAGCTTGTGGTGGTAACAGGGCCCTCAGGCTCAGGCAAATCCTCCCTTGCATTCGATACAATATATGCAGAGGGACAGAGGCGCTATGTGGAATCGCTCTCCTCATATGCAAGGCAGTTTCTGGGAATGGCAGACAAACCCGATGTCGACGACATAAGCGGACTCTCTCCGGCTATCTCGATCGAGCAGAAGGGCGCAGGCCATAATCCACGCTCCACAGTGGGTACCGTTACTGAAATTTACGACTATTTAAGGCTTCTTTTTGGCCGTGCCGGGACTCCGCACTGCCCAAGCTGTGGCAAGGAAGTGCGCCGTTACAGCGTGGACGAGATCGTTGACAAGATCTACCGTGATTATGACGGCAAGCCGCTTGAGGTGCTTTCCCCATTGGTCAAAGGCAAAAAGGGCGAGTATAAGAATCTGCTGCTTAAGCTCCGTCAGCAGGGATACCTCAAAGCCAGGGTAGACGGCACAGTTCTTTGGCTTGAAGAGGATATAGATCTGGAAAAGAAGAAGAAACATACCATAGAATGCGTAATTGACAGGCTAAAGGTAAAGGAGGACAACCGTCAGCGCCTCTCAGAGGCTGTGGAGATGGCGATGAAGCTGTCGGAAGGATTTGTGCTTTTGGTCTCGGAGGGCATGGAAGATCTGGAACTTACAGAAAAGTATATCTGCCCGGATTGCGAGATAAGCCTGCCTGAAATTGAACCGAGGCTTTTTTCCTTCAACAATCCGTACGGGGCATGCCCGGATTGTTCGGGTCTGGGTGTCCATCTGCATTTTTCAGAGGAACTTGCGGTAAATCCCGATTATCCTATCGGGGAAGGCGGATTTATTCCGTGGAAAAACATGAAGTATATGATACAGAAGGCTGAACTTCTGGCGTCACGTCATGGATGGGATCTCTCAAAACCATTCAGAGAACTGCCGGGTGAAGTAAGGGAAGCACTCCTTAACGGCTCGGACGAAGTTATCCCGATGATATTCAGCGACAGGAGCGGTGACTGGGAGTACAACGGACATTATCCCGGATTGATCCCCTGGCTGGAAAAGAGGCTTGGGGAGACTGAATCTGACAGCTACAGGGAAGAGCTTCTCAGGTACCGTTCAGAGGACATATGCCAGACCTGCGGCGGTGCGAGGCTCAAGCCCGAGGTCCTTGCCGTCACACTTGGAGGGTACAATATTGCGCAGCTTACGGAGATGCCGATAGAGGAGCTTATCAAGATCCTGGACACTATGGTCCTGGGTGCCAGGGAACAAAAAATTGTCGGACAGGCTCTCACTGAGGTGCGCAAAAGGCTTGCATTCCTGAACAATGTCGGTGCGGGATATCTCAGCCTTTCCAGGCGGGCAGACACACTGAGCGGAGGAGAGAGCCAGAGGATAAGGCTTGCGACACAGATCGGCTCCCAGCTGACCGGGGTGCTTTATGTGCTGGATGAACCCACTATAGGGCTGCATCCCAGAGATACCAACAGGCTTCTGGACACTCTTAAGGAGATAAGGGATATCGGCAACACCGTCATAGTAGTCGAGCATGACAGGGATACGATGATGGCGGCAGACTACATACTTGAACTTGGTCCGGAGGCAGGGGAAAATGGCGGTGACCTTATCGCTTGCGGAAGCTACTCCGACATATACAAGGGCAATTCACCTACTGGACTCTACCTCAGAGGAGAGGCGGACGGAACATACAGGCCCAAGCCCAGGCGAAGGGATCCGAGCGGAAAAATAAAGGTTACGGGGTGCAGCGAGAACAACCTTAAAAAGATAGACATGGATGTGCCGCTGGGAGTATTTGCGGCGCTAAGCGGAGTCTCAGGCTCAGGAAAGAGCACATTCCTCTATGAGATACTTTACAAGGGGCTGAAGGGAAAATTCGACAGGGAATACAGGGACCGGGCAGGTAAATTTGACAGCATAACCGGCTATGAGTCACTGAAAAACGTTGTGCTGGTTGACCAAAGCCCCATCGGACGTACCCCGCGGTCAAATCCCGCTACCTACACCGGATTATTTACCCCGATAAGGGAGTTTTATGCCCAGCTTCCCGAATCAAAGCTGAGGGGCTACCTGCCGGGGCGTTTCAGTTTCAACGTCAAGGGAGGGCGCTGTGAGTCGTGCAAGGGGGACGGAGAACTTAAGGTCTCAATGCTCTTCCTTCAGGATGTATATGTCAAATGCGATGTTTGCAGGGGGACCAGGTACAACAGGGAAACGCTGGAAGTAAAGTATAAGGGGCTCTCTATAGCCGACGTGCTTGATCTTACTGCAGATGAGGCAGCGGAACATTTCAAGGACATCCCGAGGATAGCCAACAAGCTTAAGGTAATACAAGAGGCAGGGCTCGGCTACATCAAGCTGGGACAGTCTGCGCCGACACTGAGCGGCGGTGAGGCGCAGAGGGTGAAGCTCGCGACGGAGCTTGGCAAAAAGTTCAGGGGAAATACTCTCTATCTTCTTGACGAACCGACAACAGGACTTCACTACAACGATGTAAAAAAGCTGCTTAAACTGCTGCACAAGCTTGTAGATCATGGAAGCTCAGTTCTTGTTATTGAACACAACCTCGATGTGCTTGCATCAACAGACTATATTATGGATCTCGGCCCTGAAGGAGGACGAAGGGGCGGGGACCTGGTCGCGAAGGGTACGCCTGAAGAGGTCGCTGCTACTGATGGGCCTACCGGAAAGTACCTGGCGGCATTTTTCAACGACATTAAGGAAGGCAGGAGAGCTGTATGAGAGAGGATGAAAACAAGGTCAGCGAAGATATTTCCTGGGGGAGGAACCCGGTCTTCTCCCTGCTTGAGGAGTCTCCCGACAGGTGCATGAAGGTGCTTGCCTCTAAGACAGTCCAGCCTCACATCAGGGCAAGGCTCCAGGAGCTTTGCAGGGCTGCAAACATAGTCCTTCAGACAGTTGAGCCTGCTGCACTGGATAAGATGACCAACAGGGAGAATCATCAGGGCGTAGTGGCCTGCATGGCTCCGATGAAGCTCTGGGACGCGGAGGAACTGATACAAATGCTTCCGGAGGCTCCGGAACCTGCGCTGGTACTGCTGTGTGATCATCTCCAGGACCCGCACAACCTTGGTGCGGTAATAAGAAGTGCAGAAGCAGCGGGAGCCTCCGCAGTGATGATCCCCAAGCGGGGCGGGGCGCTCCCTACCGGAACAGTAGTAAAGACAAGCGCAGGTGCAGCACTAAGACTGCCCATAGCAAAGACCGGCAACATATCACAGACGATCAGGCTCCTCCAGGAGGCCAACTTCTGGGTGGTGGGCCTTTCGATGGATGGAGAAGAAACGCTCTTCAAAGAGGATATGCCCCCGAGGGTCGTCATCGTGATAGGAGCGGAAGGGGCAGGGCTGGGACAGGCAGTGGCGAAGTCATGCGATGAACTTAGGCATATCCCTATGTCAGGAAATACAGGATCACTGAACGCATCGGTGGCTGCGGCCTTGGCTCTCTTCGAATACACAAGATCCCGCAGCAATTGGGGCATCTCGCGGCGCTGACTTAGCAACATGTAATGTTCCTTCACCTCAACGTATTGATATACGCCTCGGTTCGAAACACCACAAGTTGCGTCGTCATCATCCACGATCTGCCCCAATTGCGGAAGGTACTTCCGCCGGGGAATTTGCGGCCCAAGGCCGCGGGGAATTCGCGAGGATCATCGCTGGATAATTTGCTCGCTTCGCATCGCGGGGAATTTGCCGGAAGACCCATCCGGCGTTGAATTGGCCCCTATATATTAAAGCCTGAATTCCCCGCAGCTTGAAAAACTACTAATTCACCGCGAGTGATTTACTCGCAAATTCTCCAGCGAACATGGTTCTCAGTTTGCGAATTCTCCGCAGCCGGAGGCTGCAAATTCCCCGAACCTGCGCCAATTGCTTGCTTTTTCTGAAAATAATGCTACAATTTGTATACTAATTCAGGGCAAGTTCTGGAAGAGTGGGTCGTGCCCACTCTTCTTGCTTTAAGGGGGGTACCCTATGGAAAAGTTCAGCCTCAGCGACATATACAGCGGACTGAGGGCACGCATTGAGTTGCTCGGATACGAATGCGTCGGCTTTGAAAACGTTGTAGAGGATGAGATCAAGATCCTTCGCGTTTATGTCGACCTTCCCGGAGGAGTGAACCTCTCGGACTGCGAAGCGGTTGCCAGAGAGATCAATGTTTACCTTGACGAGATGGAGAGCTCTCTTCCGGAAAGTTATTATCTGGAGGTCAGTTCACCTGGGCTGGAGAGGCCGTTGTTCACGAAGGAAGATTACGGTGCATTTTCCGGCAGGGAAGCACAGGTTTCACTGAAGGGCGGCAAAAAGATCTCAGGGATCATAAACGGTGTAGATGAAGCGGGAAAAATCCATTTTCTTTCCGCAGACGGAGAGAGTTCGATCCCGTTTACAGACATAAAAAAAGGAAAGCTTATCTACAAAGAAGAGAAGGGACAGAAAAAAACATTTAAGAAGGCAAAGAAAAAGTAGGTTCCAACCACATTCTGCTTTCCAAAAATCATCCCAAAGGTATGAACAATCCATGAGAGGAGTTAAATAGATGCAGCTAGGGAAAGAGATAAGAAAGGTACTTAAGCAGATAGAGGAAGAAAAGGGGCTGTCAGAGGAGATCATAGTTGCCAGCCTGGAAGCTGCAATGGTCTCAGCCTACAAGAAGTACAAGGGCGGAAATCAGACGGCAGAGGTGCACATAGATCTCGAGAGCGGTGATTTTACCCTGTATGAGGTAAGGGTGGTCGTTGCAGACGAGACATCGGATGAGTCTGAGATATCTGTCGCTGAAGCAAAACGCAGGGGGCATGATGATGTAGAGGTCGGAGATGTCATAAGGAAAGAAGTTTTTCCGGAGGACTTCGGCCGAATTGCAGCACAAACCGCCCGCCAGGTCATCATACAGAGACTCAAGGATGCAGAGCGTCAGGTGATCTACGAGCAGTTCTCGGACAAGATCGGCAATATAATCACAGGTACCATATTCAAGGCTGAGGGGGATCAGATCCTTGTACGCCTTAATGAGAAGACAGAAGCTATAATGCCAAAGGAAGAGCGTATAATCGGAGAGAAATATCTGCCGGGCTCAAGAATGAAGTTTTACCTGCTTGACGTAAGACAGACCACAAGGGGGCCAAGGATAATCGTATCCAGGACCCATCCGAAGCTTCTGCACAAACTTCTTGAGCTTGAGGTTCCTGAAATACAGGACGGAGTAGTGGAGATCCGCAACATAGTAAGAGAGGCCGGTACACGAGCAAAGATAGCAGTGGCAAGCCTTGATGCCAATGTCGAGCCTCTTGGGGCCTGCGTCGGCAAGCAGGGAACGCGCATCAAGTCTATAAGCAACGAACTGCATGGCGAAAGGATAGACATCATCGTCTGGAGCCAGGACATCCTTACTTATATAAGGAACTCCCTCTCTCCGGCTAAGGTGCTTAAGATCGAACCGCTGCTTGACCAGGACCGGTCCGTACTGGTCTATGTCCGCTCTGACCAGCTATCGCTGGCGATAGGGAAGGCAGGGCAGAACGTAAGGCTCGCTGCCCGTCTTACCGGCTGGAAGATAGACATTAAGGTCAAAGAGGATGAAAAGCTGCCCACAATGAAGGATCTTTTTGAAGATCTCAGCAGTGTCATTGAGGACGAGGAAGACGAAGGATAGAGTGCAATGGCTGGCGAGGAACGCAGGCCTGAAAAGAGAAAGCGTCCGCGTACCTGTGTCGGGTGCGGTGAAGAGTCCTCCAAACGGGAACTTATGAGGGTCATAAGGACTCCCGAGGGAGAGGTCAGGTATGACCCGACAGGCAGGGCCAACGGCCGCGGAGCATATTTATGCAGGTGCAGTGAGTGTGTGATGCTGGCAAAAAAGAAAAAAGCCCTTTCGAGGGCCCTCAGGACAGAGGTCAGCGAAGATGTATACGAAATACTTCTTACGCTCTGTTCCTGTGAAAAGAGGGAGGCCTGAGATGTCTCAGTCAAAAAATGAACAACTGATGAATATACTGGGCCTTTCCAGAAGGGCAGGAATTTTGCTGATCGGTCAGGATCATGTTTTTGCTGCCGGCAGACATAATGAAAAACTGGTGGTGATAGTGACTTCGGACTGTTCAGCCAGCGTCCTGCGTACACTGAAGGCAAGGGTGGAACGCGGAGAAGCAGTCCTTCTTCAATTGAAAGATACAGACAGGACCGCCCTGGGATCACATCTCGGGGTAGGCTCGGCACAGGTCGTCGCACTTCCGCAGGGCGGTCTGGCCAAAAAAGTTTTGGCAATATATGACAGGAGTGATGCCGATGAGCAAAATTAGAGTATATAATCTCGCGAAAATGTTTGAGATGAGCAATACGGAGATGGTGGACCTGCTGACAGAAATAGGCGTCAGCATCAAATCGCACATGAGTTCTATCGACGAGGGAGCTTACCAGCTTGTCGAAGATGAGCTGAAAAGAAGAAAAGAAGATGAAAAGAAGAAGGCTGTCGAAGCCATTACGACCTATCCCGTTGTAATGATCGAAGAAGGTGCATCTGTTTCGGATGTTGCAGTAAGCATCGGTGAAAAGCCCGGCAGCGCAGTCAAGATTTTGATGTCGGAGGGTCTGATGGTTCCTGCGGCGGCGGCGGCGGATGAGAAGGTGCTTGAGATCCTTGGAAAAGGGTTCGGCAAGCACTTCGTATTCGGGACCGGAGCAAAGGGCCAGACTGCTGAAGAGAAGCAGGAACCGAAAACCGGAAAGAAAGAGGATAAGCACCCCTCGCCTAAGAAAGGAATAAAGAAGGAGAAGGAAACAGCGGCCAAAGACCCATCCGAGCTGCCTTTCAGGCCTCCGATAATTACTGTCATGGGACATGTTGACCACGGCAAGACGACCCTTCTCGACTATATCAGAAAAACAAGGGTCACAGAAAAGGAAGCCGGCGGCATCACACAGCACATAGGAGCTTCAAGAGTGAACTATCAGGGCAACACACTGGTATTCCTCGACACCCCGGGACACGAAGCCTTTACCTCAATGCGCGCGAGGGGGGCACAGGTGACGGACATCGCCATCCTTGTTGTGGCAGCTGACGACGGGATCATGCCCCAGACCATTGAGGCCATGAACCATGCCAAGGCAGCCGGAGTCCCAATAGTTGTCGCTGTGAATAAAATTGACAAGCCCGCAGCCAAACCGGAGAGGGTACGTCAGCAGCTTTCCGATTACGGACTCGCCCCTGAAGAGTGGGGAGGGGACACTATCATGGTGGATGTTGCCGCGAAGACGGGAGTAAACGTAGACCAGCTGCTTGAGATGGTTCTCCTGGTCGCCGAAATGCAGGAGCTGAAGGCAGACCCGAACGCGGCTCCCGAAGGAACAGTCATCGAAGCCAACCTTGACAAAGGGAAGGGCCCCGTTGCAACCGTCATAGTCCAAAATGGTACGCTTCGCCGCGGAAATATAATACACACTGAGTCAGCATGGGGAAAGATCAGGGCAATGATCGACGATTCAGGGCGGAACATCGACAGCGCGGGGCCAAGCATGCCCGTTGAGATCCTCGGGCTTGAAAACGTTCCGCAGCCGGGGGAGAAGTTCTCAGTCATAGCATCAGAGCGTGAGGCACGCGACATGATGTCTCACTATGAGCTCGAGAGAAGGGAGCAGGACCAGGGCAAGTCAAAGCGCCTGACCCTTGAGGAGCTTTATGAAAAGATGCAGACGGAAGAGGTCCCCCAGCTGCGAATAGTCCTGAAGACAGACGTGCAGGGATCGCTGGAGGCTTTCCACTCTTCACTTATGAAGATGAACACCGAAGCCGTCACTGTGAACATTGTCCACGAAGGCGTAGGAAGGATCTCGGAATCCGATGTGATGCTGGCATCTGCTTCAAATGCCATAATAGTGGGCTTTAACGTTCGTCCGGACAGCAATGCGAAGAAGGTTGCCGAATCCGAAGGGGTCCAGATAAGGCTCTATCAGGTCATTTATGACATGCTTGACGATGTCCATGCCGCCATGGAAGGTATGCTTGCGCCCGAACTGCGTGAAAATACACTTGGAACGGCAGAGATCAGAGAGATGTTCAGGGTGCCGAAAGTTGGCAACATAGCGGGATGCCGTGTAATGGAAGGCCTTCTCAAAAGGAGCGCTAAGGTTCGCTTGATACGAGACGGAGTGGTTTTCTGGAACGGTGAACTTTCAAGCCTCAAGCATTTTAAGGATGACGTCAGGGAGATCCGCGCCGGCAACGAATGCGGACTGAGTTTTGACAGATTCCAGGACTTCCGTGTAGGCGACGTTATAGAAGCTTATGAAATAGTCAAGGAAAAGAAGACGCTGGACTAAGGATCAGCCATGACTCTCTGGATAGGAGTCGCCGAGTGTTCACTGAGGCTGCCCTATGCGGGAAGCCTCAAGGAACGGAGGCATGTTGTCCGGTCAATACTGGACGGGGTGCGGAACCGTTTCAGCCTCTCAACCTCAGATCTTGGCCCTGCCGATAAATGGCAGGACGCTGACCTTGGTTTCGTGGGAGCCGGATCTTCTCCTTCCGAGCTTGAAGAAAGGCTCAGAAACCTTGAGAGCTTTCTTGCAAGGAAGGAAGGAGAGGGAGAGTTTGAGATAGTACGCTTTGATTGGGAGGTTTTTGCCTATGGTGACCTATAGGATAGACCGGATAAATAAAGAGTTTTTGAGAGCGATATCGGAGATGCTCCAGGTCCGCGTAAAAAAGGAGAGCGTCAGTGAGGCTATTCTTACAAAAGTAAATGTTTCAAAGGATCTTAGCTATGCGAAGGTCTTTTACACACTTATCGATACCGCACGCCGTGAAGAGATACAGAAGGCTCTTGAATCTACGGCCGGACAGATAAGGTCAATGCTCGGAAAAGAGATGCATCTGAGGACCATACCCGAACTTCACTTTGTCTATGATGATTCGGAAGCCAAAGCAAGAGCTATGGACGAACTGCTTGACCGGGTAGCTGCGATGGAAGCCGAAAAGCGTACATCCGGAGACAACTGACCGTGGACATGGCAGTAATGAAAGAAATAATAGACAAACTTGCTTCGTCTGATAACTGGCTTGTGCTTTGCCACGAAAATCCGGACGGAGATACGATGGGATGCGGGCTGGCTTTATATTCCCTCGGAAAAAGGCTGGGCAAGAACGTCAGGATAATGGGAAGGGATCCGATACCGGGTACTTATTGGTTTCTTCCCTATTACAACGATTTCGAGTGCTGCAGGAAGATATCGGAAGAGGATGCCGCAGATACACTTCTTATCTGTGTAGACACCAGCACCGCGGCAAGGAGCATTCCGGGCCTGAAAGAACTGCTTCCTCACGCAGACAGCATAAATATCGACCATCACGGGGACAATCATCTCTACTGCAGACTGAATCTGGTAGATCCCGATGCATCGGCATCTGCAGAGATAATAACAGAGCTGCTTACCGAAAGCGGATGGGGGATCGAAGAGCGAGAGGCCGTCTCCCTGTACACGGGACTGTCGACCGACAACGGTAATTTCAGGTTTGGGACTACCACCCCGAGAAGTCATATATGTGCGGCCAAACTTTTGGAAGCAGGCGTAAGGCCGGACATGATCGATGAGTATGTCAACGAAAACATGACTCCCGAGATACTTAAGCTGTGGGGAGTGGCTTACACAAGGACCGAGATTTTTTCAAACGGCAGGGGAGCTATCTTTTGGCTGACTAAGGAAGATTTTGCAGATGCTGCGGCCGGTCCGAGTGCAGTTGACGGACTTGTTAATGTACTGCTTCGGATCACCGGCGTTAAGGTTGCGCTTTTCATAACGCAGGTCAATGGTGAAAACAAGGTCAGCATAAGGACAAAAGCCCCTTACGTGGCCAGGGACATTGCTTCCGTTTTTGGCGGAGGCGGTCATCTTCAGGCTGCCGGAGCAAAGGTCGAAGGAGATTTCCGTGAGGCGATAGCTTCCCTGAAGTCTGAGGCGGAGAAATATATCGATGACAGGACTGTTGCTGTTAAATAAGCCTGCAGACATGCGCAGCACAAAATGTGTTGAGCTTGTACGCGGCATACTTGGAAAAAAGATCAAGGTCGGACACGGCGGCACGCTGGATTCCACAGCCTCCGGCCTGCTTATTATTCTTGTCGGCGCAGCAACAAGGCTAAGCAATTTTGTAATGGATATGCCAAAGTGTTATGAGACAACTGTCTCACTCGGTGTTGAGACTTCCACTGACGATGCATCGGGAGAAGTACTCAGGCGAAACGGATCGGGCGGCATCGAAGAAAAAGACATAGATCTTGCACTTGCATCTTTTATGGGATGGAGGATGCAGGCGCCGCCGAAAATATCTGCGGTGCATATTGATGGACGCAGAGCCCATGAGCTTGCCAGAGAGGGATATGCGGTAGTGACCGAGCATAAGCCGGTCTTCTTCAGATCGGTAATCAGGACCGGCCGACTCTCTGACGACGGAAAGGTACCCTTTAGGATATGCTGCAGCAAGGGCACATATATAAGGAGCTTTGCCAGGGATATTGGGCAGCTGCTTGGGTGCGGAGCCCATGTCTGCGAGCTGAAAAGGATCAGCTGCGGACCATTTGAAGCCGCCGGTGCCGTCAATGCGGCCTCACTTGAAATGATGTGCAGGGAAGTCCTGATAAAAAATATTCTGCCTGTCGAAAGTATATCCGCAGCCGCTGCAACATACATTTGCAGCGAGGAAGATGCAGAGAGGCTCATAAACGGTCTCAGCATCCCGCTGGAAAGGCTCGAAAGGAAGAATTTTGCCAAGTGGTCGAGCTCATCCGGGAATGTTGCAGTAAGATCCGATAATATTTTTTCAATATGCAGACCAATGGACAATGGCAGGTCATGCGACCTTTTGCCTGCAGTCAATATAATCAACGACAGGAGCAATTGAAATGATTTTTGCGCTAGGAGCCTTTGACGGATTTCACCTTGGTCATCAGCGTCTGCTTGAGACGGCTAAGGGACGTGCGATAAAGTCAGGTACGGAATGGGGTGTCATCACTTTTGAGGGACACCCGCAGCTGCTTTTCAATAAGGATTCATTCAAGCTTCTCTTTACTCCTGAAGAGAGGGAGATGCTTATCATGTACCTGGATATCCCTGCAGTTGACAAGATCCCATTCAACATAACACTCGCAGATATGCTTCCCGCAGACTTTTTGGACCACATTGCAAAGAGGGTCCCGATAGACGGACTTGTAATAGGGGAAAACTTTCGTTTCGGAAGGGCCAGGATAGGCACCCCCGAGCTTCTGTCAGACCTTTGCGACGATCGGGGATGGACACTTGATGTAATAGGATCATACAGGCTCAAGGGCGGCGTGGTAAGCAGCACCGCAGTAAGGGAAGCGGTCCTGAGGGGACAGGTGGAATCAGCATGTGAGATGCTGGGTTACCCATTCATGATACAGAGCAAAGTGATCAAGGGCGACGGAAGGGGTAGGGTCCTTGGTTTTCCCACTGCAAATCTGTCTGTCAGACCGAACAAGATATACCCCGCAAGAGGAAGTTATGCCGGAATTACTTTCATCGATGGGACTTGGTATCCTGTTGCACTGAATATAGGATACAATCCGACTTTTGAGGGAGCAAGAGGACTTCACTGCGAAGCTCACATAGTGGGATTTGAGGGAGACCTTTATGAAAAGACTATAACCCTGCATATTATTGCCAGAAACAGGGAAGAGATGAAGTTTGACGGTGCAGACGCACTTGTCCGGCAGCTGAAAAAGGATATCAGGCATGCCAGGGGCAAGGCTGCGGAGTATATCAAAAACAACGCCGGCATGCTGGATAAGTTTGCCCGGCTGGCTCTTTGACAGGCAGGCAAGGCTGAAGTATTATTGTCACCGTGTCCACCCGATTTGCAATTTAGGCATCTAACGGCCCTGACTTAGCAACACTTGTGCTCCTGCACTTCGGAGTATTCATATACACCTTAGTTTGAAGCACTGCGTGTTGCGTCGTCATCATCCGTTATATACCTAAATTGCGAGAGTGACAGTAAGGGGGTTGCGTCACCATCATCTCCGATCTGCCCCAATTGCGGAGAGATAGTGTAATAGACAAAGGTCACTAGGATCAAGTACTAAAATAACCGTCGTTCCCGAATGCTTAAATCGGGAATCCAGCGACTTAGAACTTTGGTCATTACAGGCTTTTAAAGATTTAAACAAAAGACACTGGATCCCCGATACAGGCATTCTGGGACGACGATAAAGATAAGTCAGTCTATTATTAGCTGATGAAGATTTGAGATTTTAAGGTTTCACGACTGCTTGCCAATTGCTTGCCCACGCTTGCCGATCGCTTGCCAGTCTTCATAACAGCTCCACGTCGGATGCTCAACCCGGCCGCACCCAGGCTTTTTATTTTGAAGGAGGACGATTTTCCTTGTTAAGATATCTGAGGTCACATGTCAAGGCAATAATGGTAGCTGTAATACTTTTGTTTGTACTTTCCTGCTTTGCAGGGTACGGGCTCTATGCCCGATCCGGGAAAAGCTCCGGGGGACAGAGGGACTACGCTGTTGCGGAGATAGACGGGAAGAATGTTATGCGTTCCGAAATTGAAAAAGGGACGATGCAGCTTGCAGAACAGCTTGGCTCAGAGAAAGAGGTCACCTCGGCCGATATTCCTTTTATGAGAAAAGCTGTACTGGACAGTACGGCCATCGAAGCCGAACTTGAAAAGGAGATAAAAAACCGTAAGATCGAAGTCACAGAAGATGAGATAGAAGTAGCCTACAAAAATATAATGGACAGTTACCCTACCAGGGAAGAGTTCAAAGCTTTTATGGAACGTTCGGAGATAACTGAAAAGCAGATAAAGGAAGACATCAGGAAACAGATATCACAAAAAAAGGTGACGGATGCCCTCGCGGCTGAGATCAACGTACCTGATGACGAGGCCCGTAAATTCTATGATTCGGCAAAGACATTTCTTTACAAACAGCCGGCAGGCTTCAAGGTAAACCTTGCAACCTTCAAAAGCAATGAAGCAGCCAAAGCTGCCCAAAAGTCACTTGAAGGCGGAGAAGGCTGGGACAAGGTCATGGAAATGCACAAGTCTGTCATAATGTCATCTACTCCTTTCGACAAACCTGTACTGATAACCGAACAGATGATGGTCGATTCCCTTGCCGCTCTCAAGGATCTGCCGTTGAACAAGGTCTCTCCGGTAATGCCGGTGACCAGCAGCGACTCATATGTTGCAGTCAAGAGGAGCAAAGAGGCCGAAAAACAGCTGAGCTATGCTGAGGTAAGTGCTGACGTTGTTGCGATGATAAGGAACCAGAAGGTACAGAAGAAACAGCAGGAATTCTACGAAGAGCTGCTGAAACGGGCAAATATAAAGATATTGGATCCCGAGATCTTCCCCTCAGCCGGAGCGGTCGGAGCGGATCCGGGGACAAAATCTGAAGATAAGCAGTAACAGCAGTATCAAAGGTATTGACAAAGGCACTCAGGAGAAATAAAATAGCCCCTGTTGGTGAGGTGGCCGAGCTAGGCTGAAGGCGCTCGCCTGCTAAGCGGGTAGGGTGGCTAAAACCGCCCTCCAGGGTTCAAATCCCTGCCTCACCGCCATCAATAACGAACTGCGCCGGTAGCTCAACTGGATAGAGCATCGGACTACGGATCCGAAGGTTACGAGTTCAAATCTTGTCCGGCGCGCCATTGAAAGCAACAAATCCCCGAGGGGTGTCTGATCCCTCGGGGATTTTTGTATGCAATTGGGGCATCTCGCGGCGCTGACTTAGCAACATGCGATGCTCCATCACCTCAACGTATTAATATACGCCTCGGTTCGGAGCATCACAAGTTGCGTCGTCATCACTCGCGATCTGCCCCAATTGCGATATTAAGGAAGAGCTATCGCTAAAACCTATAAAGGCGCGGCGCTGACTTAGCATGGCTGGCGGCTAGGGCGTCCGCCGGAGAATTTGCGACAACGCCGGTCGCGGGGAATTCGCGAGGATCATCGCTGGTGAATTTGCTGAATAGATCATTCAGCGGTGAATTGGTTCTGAGCCCCTACCCAAATGAACCTAAATATCCGTCGTCCCCGAGTGATCCTGTCGGGGATCCAGTGTCTTTTGATTAAATCTTTAAAAGCCTGTAATAATCTAAGTTCTAAGCCGCTGGATTCCCGACACAGGCATTCGGGAACGACGGTGATTTTGAACCTCCGCGGCCATTGGCCGCAAATTCTCCGCGATGCGAAGCGATGCAGATTCTACAGCGACAAATGTCGCGAATTCTCCGCAGGGCAAAGTCCTGCAAATTTCCGGCATTGCAAATTCTCTGCGTATGAGGGCATAACACCCAAAAACCCCGCCTGGCCGGCGGGGTTTTTGGATTGCTGAAATTACAGTGAATTATCGATGGTAAGTTAGAACTTTTCTCCTTCGGATCTGGCGACGACTGCTGATACGCACATGTCCCCGGTCACGTTGATGGAGGTTCGGGCCATGTCCAGGACTGCGTCAATGCCTGCCACAAGGCCGATACCCTCAATGGGAAGCCCTGCTGAAGTGAGGACCATGGACAGCATTATCAGTCCTGCTCCGGGCACTCCGGCTGTACCGATCGAAGCCAAAGTAGCTGTGATAAGGATGCCTACCTGGGCTCCCATTGAAAGAGGGATCCCGAAGGCCTGTGCTACAAAGAGGGCACATACACCCTGATATAGTGCTGTTCCGTCCATGTTGATGGTAGCGCCGAGCGGAAGGACGAATGAGGAAACTTTCTCAGAGACTCCGAGATTATCCTGTACGTTTCTCATGGATATCGGAAGGACCGCCGAGCTCGAGCGGGTAACGAAGGCTGCAAGCATTGCCTCTTTAACTCCGCCAAAGAACCAGAGCGGTGATTTTTTCACTACGGCCATGATCAGGCTCGAGTAAACAACGACAGCCTGAAGAGCGCAGCCAAGGTAAACGGCAAATATGACCTTTGCGAAGGGGGCAAGGACGGCAGGACCGTACTTAGCCGCAGTTACTGCGATCAATGCGAGGATGCCGAGCGGTGCGAATTTCATAACGATCCCGGTCATCTTGTACATGGTTTCAGCCAAAGACTCGTTGAACTTTAGGAAGGCCTTTCCCTTTTCACCGATCAATGTGGCCGATACGCCGAGGAATAGAGCGAATACTATGATCTGGAGCATTGAACCGCTTACAAGGGCCTGCAGCGGGTTGACGGGGATGATCCCCATCAGGACATCTACCATTCCGGCCGCCGCCTTGGCTTCACCGGCAGCTCCTTCAATGCTGAGTCCCAATCCGGGCTGTATGATGTTGCCTAGAACGAGCCCAAAGAATATTGCTACGACAGTAGTGGAAAGGTATAGAAGTATTGTCTTGATCCCTATGCGCCCAAGCACTTTAGGATCGCCTATCGACGCTGCGCCTGTGATGATACTGGCAAAGACAAGGGGAACGATGAGCATTTTCAAGAGTCCGAGGAAGATCTTACCGATGAGGTCGAGGAGAGGTATAAGGAAATTAGAGATGAAAGTGCTTGACTGCTGCATCGGCCCGATCACAAAGCCAAGCACGATACCTATCACGAACCCGATAGCTATCTTCCAGATAAGCGGCATTTCTTTCTTATTCTGCATTCGTTTCACTCCTTATGAAATATTATTTTTGAAAAGATGAATCCAAAAGTATCAAGAGATACAGCCCTATATCCCTTATGCTAATTTTATCATAAATCTAAGATTCAGATGTGAAAAACAATAAATGATTTAAACTGATTAAAATTTTTCTTAAGATAGGATTATTGTTGTAATCATATGCGCAAAATAAGATAGAATGATCTATCTGCCTGATCCCGGATCGATCTTCAGTTTCCATATAATTCATCGGCAAATGGCCTGTTCATAAGCACTGAAATCTGATCCTGCATTATAATAGTGCGTGTGGTCAAAATGGGTCCGATAAATAAAAATTAAGGAGATCTTCAAAATGCACATGGCTGACGCGCTTGTTTCCCCTGCCGTCGGAGGGTTGTTTTGGGCAGCGAGCGCTTATCTGACGGCAAAAAGCTCCGCTGCTATACAAAATGACGAGGATATAAGAAAGACTGCGCTTATGGGAGTGCTTTCTGCTTTTGTCTTCGCATCACAGATGATAAATTTTTCTATCCCGGGGACAGGATCAAGCGGTCACATAGGCGGAGGCCTTCTGCTCGCTATATTGCTTGGCCCGGAGCGGGCATTTATCTCAATGGTATCGATTTTGACCGTCCAGGCTCTGCTCTTTGCAGACGGAGGCTTGCTGGCATTGGGGTGCAACATTTTCAACATGGGTTTTTTCCCTTGCTTCATAGCATACCCGCATATATATAAGAAAGTTACCGACAAGGCAGCAGGGGCCGGAGGAATATTGGGCGGTGCCGTTGCGGCCTCAGTTGCAGGGCTTCTTATGGGGGCTTTCTTTGTAGTCCTTCAGACGACCCTGTCCGGGATCACATCTCTACCCGTGAAAGTTTTCCTGATGCTTATGCTTCCAATACATTTTGCCATTGGCGCAGTTGAAGGCTTTGCTACAGCCATGGTCATCACATATGTCAACTCTAGGATGCCGGAAGTCCTTGAGGGCGGATCCGGACAGATGTGCCGGAGCGGAATTAAACGTGCTGTGGCATTATTTTCCGTTCTTGCGCTGCTGACCGGCGGACTCTTTGCCTGGTACGCATCTTCGTCACCTGACGGACTGGAGTGGTCGATAGAGGGTGCGGCGGGGACAGCAGGACTTGCCCCCCCCCGGACATATATTCATACATTATTATCTTCCCTTCAGGATAAATTTGCCCTGTTGCCTGATTATGCCCTCAAGGGAAAGACCTCGTCGGAAAATTTGGGAACTACTGTCTCCGGGATATTAGGGAGCATGATAACCCTGACTTTTGCATTGATCTTGGGTATGCTCTTCCGAAAAAGAAAAGGCCGGCAGTGAAGCTGAGGGACCTTTACAAGACAGGAATATATGATGAGAGGAGAGGCATACCCATCTCTCCTCTTGTTTTGCTCTGTGTCACATCGGTATATATAGTGACAGTAGTGTCTTTTGGCCGTTATGATCCATCAAGGCTTTTTCCGCTTGCTGCATATCCTCTGTTTGTCGGTGTTTTTGCAGGAGTATCCGGCAGAGACCTTTTAAGAAAAATTACCGCAGTACTGCCTTTCGTTCTATTGTTAGGAATATGGGATCCATTTTTTGACACCGTCCCGACAGAATACTTTGGAATAATGGCATCAAGAGGCTGGATCTCTTTTTTCTCACTCATTGTAAAATTTATGCTGATCGTAACATCAACACTTATAATGGTATCGGCGGCAGGTTTTGACGGACTTTGCAGGAGCGCTGCGGCTGCAGGGATACCTGAGGCACTTGCTGCGCAGCTGTTTTTGCTTTACAGATACATAAGGCTTCTTGTAGAAGATGCACACAACATCGTAAGGGCCAGAGTATTCAGGGGTGGTAAAATTACGCTTGTAAATGCAGGCAACGTCTGCGGACCATTGCTTCTCCATTCAGTAAGCAGATCCGAGAAGATACAGGATGCCCTTTTGTGCAGAGGGTTCCAGGGAGTCCTTTTAAAGGAAAAAAGCGAAATAAACAGGCTGTCCGGGCAAGATCTGGCATTTGCTATCTTCTGGACAGCATATTTTTTGATCGTCAGGCTCTTTGACGTTTCCTGCCTCATCGGCGATCTGACTGTAAGGTGTGTAATTTGAAGGTTTTTGAAATTGAAAATATCTGCTATTCTTACCCGGATGGCACAAAAGCCCTCAGCGGCCTCTCCTTTTCAGTAAATGAGGACGAGGTGATCGGCATCGCGGGTGCGAACGGCTCAGGTAAGTCGACACTGCTGATGCTCATGATGGGATGCCTCAGCCCCTCAAACGGGATGATAACATACAGAGGAAAGGTTTTTACCAGGGATACCGTCAGGTCGATGCGAAGAGAAACGGGACTTCTCTTTCAGGATCCTGACGACCAGCTTTTCCTTCCCACAGTCTGGGAAGATGTTGCATTTGGTCCCCGCAACCTTGGGCTTACTGAGGCAGAGGTGGGATCAAGAGTCGAAAAGGCTATCTGTGATGCCGGCATAGAGGCTCTTGCCAAAAAGGCGCCATGGAAGCTTTCCGGCGGAGAAAAAACGCTTGCGGCACTTGCAGGGCTATTTGCAATGAAACCAAAAACGCTCTTGCTTGACGAACCTACTTCGGGACTGGATCCAAAGAGCAGGCGCAAGCTTATAAGCATAATAGGCAGGACGGATATCACCGTTGTTGTTGCTACGCATGATCTCGACATGGTGCTTGACGTCTGTAAAAGAGTGATGATAATGAAAAATGGAATGATAGACAGTGACGGGGATGTTCCCGGAGTTCTGAAAGATAAAGAGTATATGGAATCGTGCGGGCTTGAGCTTCCGTTAAGCCTTGCCGGACGTTCAGATTAGGAGATAATTATGTTTTTATACAGATCGATTCCCGAAATGCCATTGCCGGTACTGAGCCTCCTGCTGCCTCTGGCAGCAGCTTTTGTGCCGCTTGGGTTTTTCCTCTACCAAAAAATTAAGTGCCGCCATAAGGGGGGCGGCTTTGTCTGTGATATAAATCTCAGGCTTTTAAAGATTTTTTTCATAGCTGTTCTTACAGCAAACATCATTTTGACATGGTCAGTATGGACGGGAATGGAAAAGGGCGGGACCGAACTCTTTGTCCTCAGCAGCGGAGGATGGTCACAGACTCTTTCTCCCGGAAGCCCTATGCTGATCAAGGCAGTTTTGCAGGTAGACGTCTTCGGTGCGATGTCAGCCTTTTTGATGGGTTGTATTGCCTTTATAGCCGGACTTGCTGCAATGGCTGACAAAAATGACACGATAAACCTTTCCAAGGTAAGTTTTTTCCTGACCACCCTCGCAGGCATACAGGGCGTTTTCTACTCCGGAGGAATTTTTTCACTTTTTATTTTCCTGCTGATATCTCAGGTAGGCGCGTCAGGACTTGTGTACGGGATAGTAAAAACTAAAAAAGAAATAAGGGAACTGATATGGTATTACGTCTCAAGGTCAGCTGCCATGCTTATGTTCCTTGCCGGTGCAATTATACTTTATTATAATTATAGGACAACGAATATGGCGGTCCTTTCTACGCTTATAAAGCTCGGGACCAATGAAAAGCTCGCATATGCCTTACTTGCGGTCCCGCTTATCTTTCTGTTCGTTAAATCTTCATCTTATGTCACAGACGGATCCAAAAGGATATTTTTTGCCATAAGGGCACAGGCAGCCCTCTTTGTAGTCTTCAGAATAGTTTTTTCCTTGTACGGGCCATTGCCGGGGCTTGAGAAGATACCAAATCTTTTTATTTTGCTTGGAATTGTTCTTATTTTCATATCAATTATTCTTACTGCAAATGAGAAAGATCCGGTCAAATTTGCTGAAGCCGCTGAACTCTTCATGAAGGGGTTCCTTCTCCTGTCGATGGGCATAAGCATAAGCGGGACATACACTGCGCAGGCTGCGGCGGAATATGGTTTTGGCGCTATAGAGAGCATGGTAGCAATGTGGATACTATTTCTTCCTGCATCGGCGGCACTTTCGTTGGTATGCTGTACGCTCAAGCAACAGACGCAGGACGGTGAGCTGTGGAATAACACGGGACTTTTCAGAAAGATCCCCATTTCCGGCACCGCCTTTTTCTTTGCTATGTCTGTTATAACAGGACTCCCTCCATTTGTCGGCTTTCCCGCCAAGCAGTTTCTTTACAGGTCTTCAACATATATTACGCCGCTTTTGACTGTATTTCTTCTTATTTCATCCCTGCTGATGCTTATGATCTCTCTTCGGTACATATCAGGAGTGATGTTCGGAAGACCTACGGAGGCCGGTGAAAATGTCAGGAATGGTGATGTTCAGGTTATGCTGCCCCTGATCATGCTGTTCATCTTCCTTTTTTATTCGACCATAACTCCTTCGCTCTTCATTAACTCAATGGTATCACCCTCTGTTTATTCGATGATGAATAAAGGACAGCTGATCAACGCCATACATCAGGGAGGGGATTCCGAATGATGTCAACATTGGAGACAGGCTATTTCGTATGGAACTTTTCTGCATGGATAAAGATATTTCTTTTATCTGTCGCGATTTTCTGTTTTTTGACTTTTTTTGTCAAAAAAAGAACAGGCGGAAACCTTGTAAGCAACAAAATGATGCGTGGATGCAGTGAAAATATGAATGATTGCGTTTTTGAACGGAAAGTTGCTTCTTTAAGGAGTGAAATATTGGGGCCATGGCTTGATTTGCCATTTTTACACCTGCTCTCGATGTCCTTACTGTTTCTGCTTTTTGCAATA
Source organism: Synergistaceae bacterium (assembly GCA_036835165.1). GTDB lineage: Bacteria > Synergistota > Synergistia > Synergistales > Synergistaceae > Caenicola. The sequence goes on from DAITML010000007.1 coordinate 28,166, forward strand.
GCGCTTTTTTCTAAGAGCGGGGTCGAATAAAAATGCAGAACATACTTATGAATCTGCTCGGGTACTTTTCATCATGGGTCTTGATCCTGGTAACGCTTGCAGTTGCCCTTTTCGCGGAAGCGATACATACGTTTTTTTCAGGCAAAAGCCTGAGCAGAAGGGGTATGATAGTTTCGTTCATGCCTCTCAGAGATATCTTGAAGTCTATAACGATTCCTGTAAGTCTTCCCGAGGCAGCTGTGGCAAAGCTTTCGATTTACCTGCCCTGTTTTGCCCTTGCTTCGCTTGTTCCGATAGCAGCCAGCATACCATTCTTTTCTTTTATCCCAATAATGGATAACGGCGGAGACCTGATGCAGATACTTCAGTTTGCCATATTGTCGGAAACATTCGCGATACTTTCAGTTCTGTCCCTTGGTACCGTTGCTGCTGAGGCAACCGCAAAGAGGATGATGCAGGAACTGGTCGCGCTTATTGTGCCGATGATGGCTGCCTTTATATCTATAGGCTTTTTTTATTCTACCGGTGGAGTTCAGGGCGATCCTTTCAGCCTGAACACTTTCACAAAGGCACAGCATATGTCTCTGTCAGCGCCTTTTTCCCTTGTTGGTACCCTTTTGTTCATTTTTGTGATATTCAGCAGGGTCCCGCACAGCAACGCCGGATTTGGCTGCTCGCTCCTCGAAAATTGTGAACTTCCCGACTATAACGGCGCGCCAAGATCGGTTCTTCAGCTTTGGTCAATATTCAGGGCATTTCTTGTTGTTGCGCTGGTAACCCACATATTTTTCCCGTGGGGATTTTTCAAGGGACTTAATGCGGGATTCAGCATCTCATGGTGGGCACAGTCAGTAAATTTTGCTGCTTTTTGGTCCACGGTCCTCATAATAAGGGTCTTTGGGGTTACTGTATGCTGGAAGCTCAAAGAACTGTCCGAAGCTTCAATAAAGATCAAAAACGGCGGAACTTGGCTGTACATAGCTCTTACTGTTGCAGCGACACTTCTTGTCGTATACGAGGGCATTAAAATATCGATGGAAACAGCCGCGTTTTAAGAGCAGCCGCAAAAACAGCGGCGGGAGTCCGTTGGAAATCAATGGCAAATCAGTCGGGAGTCAATGGGCAGGGCCTGTGGCAAGAAGAGTGCCACGGGAGTCGAGGAGGGATCAATTCAAATTAGTTGGCAGTCAATAGGTAAGACCTAAACTCCTATACGTCATCCCGGTATGCCGTCGAGCCGGGATTCACAGGTTTTGGTGATTGGTCTCTCTCTTATAGTCAGGACAATAGAGACTGGGCCAGGCCAAAAACACGCCGGGGAGAGTGGGTGTGGGTCTTGGGTCCTAACGACCGGATTGCAATCGACTGCCAATTGATTTGCGACAGATTTCCGCGGTATAAATATAGCCGCTGTACCATACGACTGCTTGCCGATTGCTTGCCCGCGCTTGCCAATAGCTTGCCAGTCTTTGACAAGTAATGGCACTATGGTCGTTATATGGTAAACTTTGTATTTGACAGACTTTGAACGGCAATATTGAAAGCAGTATTGGAGGAATATGCAATGGCTTTTGACGATGGTACAAGGAGCCTAAACTTTCTTGAAGAGATAATAACAAGGGATCTTGAAAACGGGGTGACGGAAAGCATCATCACGAGGTTCCCGCCCGAGCCTAACGGCTATCTTCACATAGGGCATGCAAAATCTATTTGCCTTAACTTCGGTCTTGCCAAACAGTTCGGCGGCAAGTGCAACCTTCGTTTTGACGATACAAATCCTGCAAAGGAAGAGACAGAGTACGTCGAATCAATAATGGACGATGTGAGATGGCTCGGATTTGAATGGGCCAACCTTTGCTATGCCTCAGACTATTTTGATCAGTTCCACAGTTGGGCTGTCGACCTAATCAGGGCCGGCAAGGCATATGTAGATGACCAGGGCGCCGAAGAGATGCGCCATAAGAGGGGCACTCTGACGAAGCCGGGCGAAGACTCTCCCTACAGGAACAGAAGTGTTCAGGAAAATCTGGATCTCTTCAGGAGGATGACTGAAGGAGAGTTTGAAGAGGGCTCAAGAGTGCTCCGTGCCAAAATCGATATGTCAAGCAGCAACATCAACATGAGGGATCCCGTAATTTACAGGATATTGAAGAGAAGCCACCACAGGACTGAAGACAAGTGGTGTGTCTATCCGATGTACGACTTCGCGCACGGATATGAGGATGCCATCGAAGGGGTTACACACTCGATATGTACACTGGAGTTCCAGGATCACAGGCCACTCTATGACTGGTTCATCAATAACGTCGACGTCCCGCATGTACCACATCAGTATGAGTTCGCGCGCCTAAACCTTACTTATACCCTGATGAGCAAACGCAAACTGCTGGAGCTGGTCACAACAGGTATAGTATCGGGGTGGGACGACCCAAGGATGCCGACGATCTGCGGATTCAGGCGCAGAGGCTATACATCTGAGTCGATAAGGCGTTTTTGCAGGGAGATAGGCGTTGCCAAGGCAGACAGCATGGTGGAGGTCGAACTTCTTCAGCACTGTCTTCGCGAGGAGCTAAACAGGACCGCGCAGCGGGGCATGGCTGTACTCCGTCCTCTTAAAGTTGTGATTGAAAACTGGCCCGAAGGTTTTGTCGATGAACTTGAAGCGGAGAACAACCCTGAGGATGAAAATGCCGGAAGCAGGAAGGTCCGTATAGGTAAAGAGATCTACATTGAAAGGGACGACTTTATGGAAGAACCGGCCAAGGGATTTTTCCGGCTGGCCCCCGACAGGGAAGTCAGACTGAAATATGCTTACATCATAAAGTGCAGAGAGGCAATAAAGGATGAATCCGGAGAGGTCATTGAACTGCGCTGTACAGCAGACATGGAGAGCAGGGGCGGAGATGCCCCTGACGGCAGGAAGATAAAGGGGACCCTACACTGGGCATGGGGCGGAGATGCTGTAAAAGCCAGGGTCAACCTCTATGGGCATCTTTTTACATTAAAAAATATGAGCGACATGGAAGAGGGAAAAGACTATAAGGATTACCTTGATCCAAATTCGCTTGTTGTGATCCAAGATGCGTTGGTTGAGCCGACACTTGCCGCCGCAACGCCGCTCGATAAGTTCCAGTTCCTTCGCCACGGGTATTTCTGTGCCGATTATGAAACTGCTCCCGACAGGCCCGTTTTCAACCTGACGGTCTCCCTAAAAGATTCCTGGGGAAAACAGAATAGGTAATTCAACAATTGTGAAACTGCGGCAAGAATATGCCGCGTGAAACGATAGTTTAAAAAACATTGCCAAGCGGTCGTAAGGGCGGGGAAAAGTCAGGCAAGTGATTGTAAGGACCTTAAAGTTCGCATGATTCTCTTCCCGTCATCCCGGTATGGGGTTGAGCCGGGATCCAGGTTTGGAGTTCGGTCTTAGCCATTGACGTCGTTCCCGAATGCATAAATCGGAATCCAGCGGCTTGGGGTTAGATTCAAAAAAGTAAGTAATAACAAAGATTCAGAGACACTGGATCCCCGAAAGGATCACTCGGGGACGACGAGAATGGGTGATTTTACGGTTTTAAGGTTTTACAATTGCTCAGCTACTGCGTAGCAATTGCTTAGCCGTATTTTTAAAACGACTGCTTGCCTATTGCTTGCCCACGCTTGCCAATTGCTTGCCAGTCTTAACGACCGCTTAGCCATTGCTCAGCTAAGTTTTAAAACAACCGCCCAGCTTGATCTGTAACAACAGTTTGACGATAGTTTGACAACTGTTTGACTATCGTTTGGCCATATCAAACAACACCGGAGGTCATTAGAATGTCAAGCAATATCCGCGTCAGATTTGCTCCAAGCCCCACAGGTTCACTGCACATAGGAGGTGCTCATACAGCTCTTTTCAACTGGCTGTATGCTCGCCACAACGGAGGTACGTTTGTTCTCCGCATAGAAGACACAGACAAGGAACGTTCCACCGCTGAGTATGAGCAGTCGATAATGGACGGTATGAAATGGATGGGACTCGACTGGGACGAGGGTCCTGACAAACCCGGCGAGTTCGGGCCATACAGGCAGTCAGAAAGAATGGGATCTTATTTAAAGTACGCGGATCAGCTTCTTGATGCCGGACTTGCATACAAAGACGACGGAGCAGTCCTCTTTAAAGTCCCCTCAGGAAAACTTGTGACTTTTGATGATGAGGTATACGGACACATTGAAGTAATGAGTGAAAATGCATCGGTAAACCAGGACGGGACCATCAAAGACATCGTTATTCTAAAAAGGGACGGAATGCCTACATACAACTATGCCGTTGTAATAGACGACTTCACAATGAAAATAAACATGGTGATACGTGGTGAAGACCATATAATCAATACCCCAAAACAACTTTTGATATATCAGGCCCTAGGCTTTGAGGCTCCCAGATTCGCTCATCTTCCGATGATCCTTGGCAAGGACAAGAAAAAGCTTTCCAAGCGCCAAGGGGCCACAAGCGTATTCGAGTACAACGACCTTGGGTACCTCCCCGACGGAGTGTTCAATTTTCTTGCCCTGTTGGGATGGTCTCCTAAGAACGGACAGGAAGTCTTTACTCGCGAAGAGGCGATAAAGCTTTTTGAAATAGGTTCTGTAACAAAAAAGCCGGCAGTGCTCGACATGGATAAGCTTAACCACATAAACCAGGAACAGATGAAGATCATGGATCCCTTTAAACTCCTTGAGATAATAAAGCCATTCTGGAAAGAACTGGGATTCGATGTGAGCATCTATTCTGACGAATATCTGGCGTCATCTCTGCAGGCAATGGGAGGAAGAGGCCAGACTACGCTTCAGCTTGCTGAATACAGTGACTATTTTATAAGCTTTGATGCAGTAAAAGAGAGATACAAGGCAGATGACATAAAAGAAGACCGCCGCCCGATCCTGAAGACTTTCTACGGTGAACTGCTGAATATACAGGATTTCACCCCGGAAGGCATGGAAGCCTTTACAAAGTCTTGGGTCGAAACCAACGAAAGCAGCATGAAGGAAGTAGCCCTCCCGCTCAGGTGGGCATTGACAGGAAGAAAGGTCAGCCCCGGAGTTTTCGAAGTGGCTGCCCAGCTTGGAAAAGAAGAATGCAGAAAGAGACTGACTTATTACGGACTGCTTTAAAGACAGGCGGAGACTGCATCCGCCGGTGAATTTGCGACGAAACCGGTCGCGGTGAATTCGCGACATTCGTCGCTGGAGAATTTGCAGCAAGGATCACGCTGCGGTGAATTGGACCATAATTCTTAAAGATTGGAATTCCGCGGCCTTTGGCCGCAATTCTCCGCGATGCGAAGCGAGCAAATTCTCCAGCGGCCGGTACAACCGCGAATTCACCGCGACCGGTTTCGTCGCAAATTCTCCGCGGCCCCGAGGCTGCAAATTCCCTGCGGCCTTTGGCTGAACATTGTCTCTCTCCATCTTTACCCTTACAATGTGTGTGAACACAGAAATAATAACCTTTTTACGATGAAGAGGATGATCGGGATGAGCAAAGAGCTGCTCCTTATAGACGGGCATGGACTTGCCTTCAGGGGATTCTACGCACTTCCGGAGACTCTGGCAGCTGCTGACGGGACACCTACCAACGCCGTTGTCGGGTTTACTACGATGCTGCTTAACGGGCTTGAAAAATGGAAACCCGATAGGTTAGGGCTCTTCTTTGACCCCAAGGGACCCACGAGGCGCCATGAACTTTTCAAGGAGTATAAGGAAGGAAGGAAACCTGCTCCTGAGGGGTTTAAGGTCCAGCTTCCGCTGATAATCGACATAAGCAGGGCGATGGGCATACCTGTATTTATAAGGGATGGGATGGAGGCTGATGACTATATTGTCTCTACCGCCGCTGAAGCATCTGCCGAAGGCTGGAACGTATCTGTCTTTTCCGCCGACAAGGACCTTTTTCAGATCATAAACGGGAATATAAAGATAATCCGGCCATCTAAGGGAGTAAGTGACTTCAAGGTCTACGACAAGAAAAGCTTTATTGAGGAATATGGATTCAGGCCGGAGGCAATGGCGGATTACCTTGCCCTGGTGGGTGATGCGGTCGACAATATCCCAGGAGTTCCCGGAATAGGTGACAAGACGGCGAAGGAGCTTATCGGGAAATTTGGTTCCCTGGAGGGTATCTTTGATAATCTGGAGGGAATGCCAAAGGGAAGAAGGTCTAAGCTGGAAGAAAACAGAGAACTGGCCTATTCCAGCAGGGACCTGATAATTCCACAGCCTACCGAAAGCGTTCCGCTTGACGAGCTTATTATGAAAGGTCCGGATGAAGAATTACTGGCACAGATGTGTACAAGGTTAAGCCTAAAGAGGCTTATGGAACGCATGCTGCCGGGCGCCGGATCCTCGGCGGACAATATCCGGGCAAAGAAGCCTTCCTCAGGTATAGTTAAGAATGGACCTGTTGTCTCACCGATCATAAGCATTGGGGAGACTTCAGAGAGCGTAGAGACAGGACATGAGGAACTTCTGGGATCGACAGAGCTTGCGATCGCTCCGGCAGGCCAAGAGAGAACCGTATTCTGCCTGTTTGACAGAGAAGGCAGGACAGCCATGCTTGATCCAGGCAATAACGATAACATGAAAAAATGGACCTCATGGTGTGTCAGTGGTAATCTTACCCTCTTCGGATACAGGGAGATGCTTGCAAAATATGACCTTCCGCTGCCTCCTGCAGAGAGAATAAAAGATGTTGAGGTGGCTCACTATCTTCTGCACCCCGACAGGGGGGGGAGTGCAATAGAAAAGACCTTAGGCAGAAAGCTCCCTGCCGGGAAAGAACTTGCCTCACAACTCTTTGCCATGTGGGATGCCTTCGAGCCTGATTTGTGGAAATTCGGGCTTGATAAACTTATGGAGGAACTTGACCTTCCACTTTCGGTCGCTCTTGCTGATCTTCAGAGAAACGGAATATTTGCTGACAGGGGCAAACTTGCATTGATGGAAAATGATCTGGCTGAAGCTATAGTACAGACAGAGAATGATATTGAAAAATTAGTGGGTGAAACTATTAACCTTAATTCACCAAAGCAGGTGGGATGGCTGCTTTTTGATCATCTTCACCTGCCTCCCATCAAGAAAACACAGACCGGATATTCTACAGACATGAGCGTCCTCGAAGAGCTTGCAAGGCTTCCAAGGCCGCTTTGCGATGTTCCGAACAAGGTAATAGAATATCGTGAAGAGGCAAAAATACTCTCCGGTTTCGTGCAGCCCTTCCTTGCTGCGGCAAAAGAGGGGAACGGAATGATACACTCCACCTTTGACCACCTTTCCACGGGCACGGGACGCCTGTCGAGCAGGGATCCAAATGTTCAGAACATGCCGGTATTCGGTAAATGGGCATTCAGGTTCAGGGACTGCTTTGTTCCGTCTTCCCAAGGAATGGTCTTTGTTGCGGCAGACTACTCGCAGATCGAGTTAAGGGTGCTTGCTCACCTCTCGGGAGAGAAGATGCTCATCACCGCTTTTTCCGAGGGCCGCGACGTTCATATGGAGACGGCCTCATGGGTATTCGGACTTCCTGCTGAAGAGATAACCCAGGAACAGAGGAGGTTTGCCAAGGTGGTCAACTTTGGTCTGCTCTATGGAATGGGAGCCCACGGACTTGCTCAAAGGCTTGGCATATCCAGGCCCCAGGCTGCCACGATGGTCGAGAGGTACTTCAGTGTACTTCCCAAAGTCAAGGGTTATCTTGAAAAGAGTGTAAGGGAAGCTAAGGAGATCGGCTATACCCGTTCTATATTCGGGCGGATCAGGCCGCTCGCCGAAGTTGCAACTACGGCCGGAAGAGGGAACAATCCCATCGACAGGGTGGCAGTAAACACCCCCATTCAAAGCGCAGCATCTGACATCGCAAAAATTGCTATCATGAGGTTTGACAGGGTAATTAAGGATGAGTTCAGAAACGCAAAAACTGTGCTTCAGATCCATGACTCAATTGTATGTGAATGCATGAAAAAAGATGCTGACAGGCTTGAAAAGAGGCTGATAGAGGTCATGGAGGGCGTTGATGTGCTCAGTGTACCTCTGAAGGCGGAACCCAAACGGGGAGATTCACTGGGCAGTGTGTAAAAATGAGAGACTGGCGAGCATTGATGATCAATTGGAAATCGATTGGAAATCTATTGCGAATCGGTCGTCAGGACCCAAGCCCCAATTGACTCCCAACCAAATTGCAATTGATTGCCAATTGACTGTCCTGGCACGATATATGCCGCAGTTTCAAAATTATTATGGATGGATGGTAAAGTTTGAGTAAAAATCAATAAAATATACGGGAAAATCAGTTTTTGAATTTACTTGCGTCTTTATGAAAGCTGCAATATAATATACAGCTGTATGTCAGACGTATCAGAACATCTGGAGGTGCAATACATTGAAAAAGGATATACATCCAAAATACGAAACCTGCAAGGTGACCTGCGCCTGCGGCAATACATTCGAGACCAGGTCGACCACAGGAGACATGAGGGTTTCGATCTGCAACGCATGTCATCCCTTCTACACAGGCAAGAAGGGCCGCGTAATAGAAGCCGGACGGCTCGAGAAATTCCGTCAGAAGTACGCGGGCATGAACTACGGACAGAAGAGCGCAAAAGAGGGTACAGAAGAATAGCTTTCACCCACGAGGGGAGCATGCCGCTCCCCTCTTTTTTCTAATGTTCCCCCGCTTGTCATTTAAGACATCCCGTATGACGAAAGGAGGCTCTCTCCTTGCCGATAGCAGTTGAATTGATCGCAGGCACGCCCGATGCTGCAAAAGTGGTTGCTGCAGCAGCCAAGATTTGCTACAGCCCTTCCGGGGCCGTGGACATCCTTGAGGGGCTCGACGAAAAAAAGACAGTATCATTCCTGAAGATGCTTAGGGAATCAGGGCATCTTTCGCCATTTGAGCATGTATCTTTTACCTTTGCCATAGAGGGGGTAAGCAGGGTAGCGACACATCAGCTGGTCAGACACAGGCTTGCAAGCTATTCTCAGCAGAGCCAGCGCTATGTTGGCATGTCAGGCCAGACATGCATTGTTCCCCCGTCGGTACATGAGGATGAAAAAGCTCGTGAAATCTTTATAAAGCAGACAGAAGACGCATGGCACTGTTATGAAGAATTGGTATCACTTGGCATTCCCAAAGAGGATGCCAGGTTTATACTGCCTCACGGAACAGAGACCAGGCTCGTTATGACAATGAACGCACGTGAACTGCATCATTTTTTCTCGCTTAGACTCTGCAAAAGAGCCCAGTGGGAGATAAGGGAGCTGGCACGTAAAATGTTGTTGCTTGCACGAAGTGCCTCACCTGAAATATTTGACATCGCCGGTCCTTCCTGCGTAGTCGAAGGAGTGTGCAAAGAGGCCCATTCATGCGGTGAACCTTATCAAAGCATGGAGAAGATGTTGTCTGAATGAAGAAAATTAATCTTTTACTGCAGCGGATGCTCTTATCAGCTGCAATGGGGATCCCCAGGAGGATCCCGGTCGGCGGCCAGGCTGTGATCGAGGGAGTGCTGATGAAAGGCCCTGAGCATTGGGGGCTCGCGGTAAGGGAACCGGGAGGTTCCATCTGGCTTAAAGCATGGCTGGGATCGGAGTGGCTCAAAAAAGGGATATGGAAGTATCCGGTCATCAGGGGATTTGCCACTATGGTCGAAATGATGAGAATAGGCATGAAGGCTCTTTCCCTTTCTGCAGAGATAAGCCTTGGAGAAGAGGATAATATTACCCCGCTTGAGATGGCAGGAGCTGTAGCAGTAGCCATTTTTGCAGTCGCCGGGCTTTTTGTTGCGCTGCCTATGCTTGTTTCAGAATACCTGACATCCCTTCTTGGCCTCACACATATTGCAAAAAACATTTTCGAAGGCATATTCAGGGGAGTAATATTTGTGGGATATGTGGCCATCATAGGTTTGTGGAAGGACATTCAGCAGGTCTTTGCCTATCATGGAGCTGAGCATAAAACGATAAACGCATATGAAAACGAGGCAGAGCTGACACCGGTAAACGTTGCAAAGTTTTCAAGGATACACAGGCGATGCGGCACTTCTTTTCTGCTTGTGGTGATTTTTGTAAGCATCATAGTATTTTCTGCAATAGGGGGAGGTTCCCTGCTGTGGAGGATAGGAAGCAGAGTCCTTTTGCTCCCCCTGGTGATCGGCATCTCTTATGAGTTCATAAAAGGAGCTTCAAACTCAGAAACATGGGGGAAATACTGCATAATGCCGGCTCTTTCGCTCCAGTACATAACAACGAGGGAACCAAGGATAGATCAGATAGAAGTAGCCATAGCCGCGTTAAAATTGGCATTAAACCCTGAAGCAGCAGCGGAAACCGCACCGTGTGAAACGGTTGTGAAACAATAGTGAAGCAGTCGTGAAGCAATGGTAGGGGCGGAGAATTTGCAGCCCTTAGGCTGCGGAGAATTCGCGACGTAAGAACCATGTCGCTGGAGAATTTGCATCGCTTCGCATCGCGGAGAATTCTAGATTTATGATCTAAGGGCCAATTCACCGCTAGATGGATCTTTCAGCAAATTCACCGCAGCCCGGAGGCTGCAAATTCACCGGCGGACGAACTCTCCGCCTGCATTTACGACCGCTCAGCAACTGCTCAGCCGATTTCTTACGATTGCTTCGCCATTGCTTCACAACCGTTTCACGACGGAGGTTTTCGGCAGTTTTACGCCGAATCGATTTGATCCTTATTTAATTCGGCATTCTTTTACAGGTGGTGTAACTACAGATGGAATTGATGGATAAGCTTAGAGAGATCGAAAAGAGTTATAAAGAGATCGAGGCCCGAATGGCAGAACAGGAAGTGGCGAACGATCCTCAGGAGATGCAGTCGCTGGGAAAGAAACACGTTGACCTGACCCCGATCGTGGATGCTTTTATGAAGTATGAAGCTGTCATTGAGGGAATAAAAGATGCGGAAGAAATGATTTCCGGGGATGACAGGGAAATGGCTGAACTGGCAAAAGAGGAGATCCCGCTTCTGGAGTCTCAGGCAGAGGAACTGGAGAAGCAGATCCGGATACTTCTTCTGCCGAAGGACATCAACGATGACAGGAGCGTCATCATCGAGATAAGGGGAGGTGCAGGCGGAGACGAAGCAGCACTCTTTGCCGCAAACCTCTTCCGCATGTATACCAGGTTCGCCGAACGTCAGAGATGGAAAACGGAGATAATATCAGGAAGTGAGACCGGCATCGGAGGATACAAGGAGATCATTTTCAGGATAGACGGAACAGGGGCATACAGCAGCCTTAAGTTCGAAAGCGGTGTTCACCGAGTCCAGCGTGTTCCGGAAACTGAAGCGAGCGGCCGGATACATACTTCAACAGCTACAGTAGCAGTCCTTCCTGAAGCCGCGGATGTCGACATTGAAGTCCGTACCGAAGATCTGAAGATAGATACATACCGAGCGAGCGGAGCAGGGGGACAGCATGTCAACATGACTGATTCCGCTGTCAGGATAACCCACCTCCCGACAGGGATAGTCGTAACGTGCCAGGACGAGAGATCGCAGATCAAGAACAGGGCAAAAGCGATGCAGTTCCTTCGGACTAAGCTCTATGATGCTGAGCTTCAGAGGCAGAATGCGGAAATGGCAGCTGAGAGGAAGGGACAGGTCGGTACAGGAGACCGGTCTGAGCGGATCAGGACTTACAATTACCCGCAGAACAGGATATCCGACCACAGGATCAATCTGACGCTTTACAAGCTTGACCAGATCATGGACGGAGACATCTATGAACTTATACGCGCACTTTCTGATGCGGACCAGGCGGAAAAGCTGAAAATGCTGACCGTATAGGTCTTAAACATTGAAACTCTCAGAACTCCGCTCGGAATGTCTCAGCATGCTCCTGAAAGAGGGTATAGAGAGGTCCTTCTACACTGTTGACCTGATCCTCTCAAAAGCGCTTGGGATCGAAAGGGCACTTCTGATAACCAAAAGTGAAATTGAAATTCCTGCGCAGAAATGTGCGGGAATTTTGTCTATGGCGGATAAGAGGTCAAGGCGGATACCGCTCTCTTATATTATGGGTGAGGCTGAATTTTACGGCAGGCCTTTTGAGGTCGGCGAAGGCTGTCTCATTCCGAGACCTGAGACAGAACTGCTCGTGGAGGAGATTCTCAGGGCCTGCCCCGGTGCATCACGATTTGCCGACTGGTGCACAGGAAGCGGGTGCATCGGTATCACCCTGATCCTGGAGAATAGCCGACTCTCCGGTTTCGGAGTTGATTCAAGCAAAGATGCTTTAAGATGGGCAGTTATTAATAGGCAAAAATATAATTTAGAACCAAGATTCGAACTAATATTAAATTCAGATCCATGGCTTTGTGATATCGCCCATGACTCTCTTGATTTTATTGTTGCAAACCCACCATATATTCCGTCAAAAGAGATCGGAAGGCTAATGCCCGATGTCCGGGATCACGAGCCCCATGAGGCACTTGACGGAGGTGAAGAAGGAATTGACGTTTACAGGCTTCTCTTTTCCTGTCTTCCGAAATTTTTGAAAACCGGCGGCCTGCTCGGATTTGAAATTGCCGGAGAGGAACAGGCAAAGCTTCTTGAGGCGATCATTCCCCCAAATTTTGTGCCGATGAACAGGATTTTTGACTATAATGGGATTTTAAGGCATTTAACATGGAAAAAAATAATGCAATAGTATAAAATCCAAAAAGTTATTCCAATGTTTGCATATTTTACGAGAAGGGGCGTTTAAAATGGAAAAAAGAGAGCTTGTTATTATCGGAGCAGGTCCCGCAGGACTAACATCAGCTATATACGGCCGCAGAGCCGGTCTTGATGTCCTGCTTCTCGAAAAAGGCATACCCGGCGGTCAGATCAACATAACAGACGAGATAGAAAACTGGCCCGGAACCATACACTCATCGGGTTCCGATCTTGGGATCACATTCAGAAAGCATGCCGAACACTTCAAAACCGAATTCAGGGACTGTACTGTCTCAGGTATAGAGATCCGCAACGGAAGCAAGATCGTTATGACAGATAAGGGCGAGGTGGAGGCCGAGGCTGTTATTCTCGCTACAGGCGCCAGCTTCCGTAAACTTGGCTGCAAGGGCGAAGCCGAGTTCACCGGCGGAGGAGTGAGCTACTGCGCAGTATGTGATGCCGCATTCTTCGAGGATGAGACGATCGCAGTCGTCGGAGGCGGCAATGTGGCTGTCGAAGAGGCGGGTTATCTTACACGCTTTGCTTCAAAGGTCTACATAATACACAGACGGGATGAATTCCGTGCTGACAGGCTCGCCATTGAGCAGGCCCTTTCAAACCCTAAGATCGAACCGATATGGAATTCAGTTGTTGAATCGATCGAAGGGGAGGGGCTTGTTGAAAAACTGGTACTGAAGAACGTAAAGACAGGAGTTGTATCAGACCTTCCTGTAGCCGGAGTATTCATCTTTGTCGGCACCGAGCCAAACATCTCTTACCTGGGCGAGCCCGGATCGCTTGTTAAGCAGACGCGAGGCGGATGGATAGATACTAACGAAAAAATGGAGACGTCTGTGGAAGGCATATTCGCGGCAGGCGATATCCGCGAAAAGTACCTCCGCCAGGTCGTGACTGCAGCAGGAGACGGCGCTGTTGCTGCAATGGCTGCATATTCCTACATAACCGAACAGCTGCATTTGCGTTCAGTCCTGATTGACCCTGACCATGTCTATGCACTTCTGACATCCAGCATCGACCAGAGCCAGATAAACCTTCAGGTTGAAACAGAGAAATATGCAAAAGATAGCGGGGTAAAGATCGCCCTTATAGATGGGTACAGAAATGCCAGAATGGTTGAGAAACTCGGCATCAAGGAGCTTCCTGCCCTGGTAGAGCTAAAAAAAGGCGAGATCACCCGCAGTATCAAGCCTCAGGATATGGACGCGGTAAAAGATTTCGTCAAGTAAGAGAGGCTGTTTCTAATCAATGGCTAAGCAGTCGCTAAGCGGTCGTAAAACCTTAAAACAGTAAAATCTCTCAGCACCGTCGTCCCCGACTTAAGCACTCGGGGACGACGGTGCTTTTTTGATTCCTGATCAAAGTTTCAATTCCCGTCGGATGGGTCTTCCGGCTAATTCACCGCAACGTGAGCATCGCAAAGCGTTGCAAATTCTCCAGCGGACGAAGGTCGCGAATTCCCCGCGGCTCATAGGCTGCAAATTCACCATTGTTTCATCCCAGTCAAACAGCTAGAATAAGCAGATATTAAAATAACTCTTGGGGGAAGCTTTTAATGAAGAAGTTCCTGAAATTGCATTTATTTATCTTAATGATTTTTGCTGTAACTATTTCTCAGAGTTTTGCCTCTGATAGTGACCTTAATTCCGACGACATCCGCCTCAAGGAGCAGAGGATAACAGAAAACATATCAGAACAGGTGGAGAAACAGATCCCAAGGGTAAGAGAGACTAAAATGGAGAAAAAGCTCTCGGAAATAACCTCGAAATTAACACCTCACATGGGAAGAGATCTCAATTACGAAGTCCGCATAATAAAGAGAGATGACCCACATGCTTTTTCGCTCCCCGGAGGATTGACATACATTACGACGGGAATGCTTGAATTCCTTAAGAGTGATCACGAGACCGCGGCAGTGCTTGCGCGTGAGTTTGTCCATTCTGACCATTCACACTGGCTGACCCAGTCGTCCCGTAATGAAAAGATCGATTTTCAGACTATGGCGGAAGTTGCGGCTGCGACCCAGAGCGGCAAGGTTGCCGGCAGCATGGTAAAGACATATCTAAACAGGGCTGTCATAAATTTTTATGATATTGATCTGGAAAAAGAGGCAGACTTGAAAGCTTTGGATATTATTAAAAGATCAGGCTATAACAATACAGGCCTTCTTACATATATTGAACGGATGAGGATAGAGAGGCTTAAACAGCTGTATGTCCGGGGGATAGACATCCGCTACAAAAGCGGTTTCAAACCGCTGGAGACTGTCCTTGAAACAATGAAGTTCATCAAGCCGAAGGAGGGCAACAGGAAGGAGACGGATCCGGTCCAGACGGATATGATCCAGGCAAATACCGACATGGAGGAAAGAGTAGTGGCGGTATTGGAGTATTTTAAAGAGAATAATGTTGATATCAGGAGGAAGTATGTTTTGAATGTCCTTATCCCCGGCGTAAAAGCTATTTCGGGAGAGAATGTCCTTACCCTCGACAATACGGAGCTCTTTAGAGAAAGAGAAGAAGCAGTTCCAAAAAGAAATTTTGAAACATATAAATACAGGCTTGACAGGGATATTCAGCTTGAGACGCCTCAATATGATATACAGGTCCAAAGCGTCAATGGTGCCAAAGCATTGCTGATCTCAGGCAAACCCCTGATCTATGAGAAGGATATGTCAGACGGATCTCCGGGACTTTCTCACATAAGGAAGATGATAATCAAGGCTCTGACGGATGCAAGAAGAGAAAACTTTCTGACCGATTATTACGAGTAAGGCAGCGGCAAGGAGATGCTCCGGGAGGGAGCAGGAAGGGGCGGTGAATTTGCAGCTTTTCAAGCTGCGGAGAATTCGCGGCATTCACCGCTGGAGAATTTGCATCGCTTCGCATCGCGGAGAATTGCGGCCAAAGGCCGCGGCGACGGCAAGGGCGGCTAAGCGGTCGTAAATGCAGGCGGAGATTTCGTCCGCCGGTGAATTTGCGACAAGATTGGTCGCGGTGAATTTACAGCCTCCGGGCTGTGGTTAATTCGCTCTTAAATCATAAATCTTGAATTTTCCGCAACATAAGCACGTTGCAAATTCACCAGCGACATGGTTTATAAGTCGCGAATTCTCCGTGGCACGACCCATGCCACAAATTCTCCAGGCGCAGCCGTATTCCAGGCCTGCCGGTCTTCACGACCACTCAGGGAGGTGGCATATATGTCGAAAAAATTATTTTTTTTCATCATGGCAGCCTTTTTGCCGCTCCTTCTTTGTGCTGCCCGGCCATTAGCTGCCGCTTCCCCGGAGCCTACTGACAAGACCATAACCCGAGAGATAAAGATAGGGAAGAAGACCGCGGAACAGGTAGAGAAGCAATTTACACGAGTACATGACCCTTCGCGCGAGGCAAAGCTTGCCATGATCGCCGGCAGAATGACGCCCTACCTGCAGCGGGACCTCCAGTACAGTGTCAAGATACTGGAAATGAAGGAGCCCAATGCTTTTTCCCTTCCGGGGGGGTTTACCTACATAACCACGGGAATGCTCGATTTTCTTAAAAGCGAGGACGAGACTGCGGCAATACTGGCCCATGAGTTTGTACATGCGGACAGGGCTCACGGAATAGTTCAGGCTGCCAGGAACAACAGGCTCAACCTCCTGACGCTCGCAGGAATGATAGCTGCGACACAGGGGGGAGGAATGGCGGCCGCGATGCTCTCAAGCGCCCTGCAGACCGCGATCATGGGATCATACAGCATAGAGCTGGAAAAAGAGGCAGACTCGAGGGGAATAGACATAATGTACAAGGCAGGATACAACCCCGCGGCGATGCTTACCACGATGGAACGGCTTCAGGTCGAAAGAATGAAAAGGGTTTACGTTGATCCGGGCATATTTCAGACTCATCCCGAAGTTGAGGAGAGGGTGAAGGCCGCCCTTAAGTACATGAAGGACAATGGCATAGAAGTCGACAGAAAGGGTGTAGTCCAGAAACTGAAAACTGAAATTGAAGTAAAGGATGGAAGCTCGAGACTGACAATAGACGGCAAGAGTTTTATCGATCTTCCTTACAGCGAGGCAAACGATAAGTTTCTGAACGGGCTGAAAGGACGCCTTGATGATTTTCTGTCACTTGAACTTGCCCCGTATGATGTTATAGTTTACGGCACTTCAAGCGGCCGGTCGCTTATGATCAAAGGGAAGATCGTCCTGAGTGCCAACGAGATGCCGGCAGGCATGCCCGGACCGGAAGAGATCAGAAACAGGATAATAGCGGCTATTGCGGATGCCAGAAGGGATAATCCGCTCGCCGATTACTATGAATAAGGCATCGGCCGGGGGTATAATTTATAGCTTGGGCAGTCTTTAAATTAATTATAATTGAATTTTTTGCCTGTTTAGGTGAACTGATTTAAATTCCTTCTTTTAGCTTTATTTGCATGTTATCAAGCGGAGAGACGGTGGCTCTAAAATATTGAAGTTCCCGGATCCCCGATCTCGAAGCGCACTCGAAATAGTTCGAATGCTAAGGAATATTTAAAAGTTTCCTTAACAGGAAACAGCATTCTCCTGATCTCGGAACGCACTCGAAATGCTTCGGCTGTTTCCTTAACAGGAAACAGAATTCTCCCGACCGGAGACATTCGGGAAAGACGGCGGGAAAGTTGAGTGATAAGTTAAATATTATAGGGAGCTTAATATTTGAGGTTGCTCCCAATTTTTTATGTGCAGATATTATGAATTTAATTATTTATTTATCCGGCCGGGTGTGATGATAAGAAGTATTTATCGGGATACAAATGTCCCCGGATTTTTTAGCATTCCATTTTTGCCGGGGGTCAAATATCTTTTTCTTCCTGTAAAATAGATGGAGCCGAATAGGAGGGGT
>DAITML010000008.1:0-36256 GCA_036835165.1 Synergistaceae bacterium
CAGGTGCTGGAGCTTCAGCTTCTGGAACTGATGGGAGAGAGGGCTGAATGACCGTAAAACTTTATAGGAACGCAAGGATATTTACTCCCCTAGACCACGGGCATCCTCTTAAGGGGAAAGAACAGGGAGAGATCAGGGAGTACCCAAGGGGAGCTATACTTGCCGTCAACGGGCTGATAGAGAAAATAGGCGATGAAAGCGAGATCCTTAACGGCATTTCTTCTCCTCTAGTGAATGAGGAGAGGGACATGGGGGGAGCCTGTGTAATCCCTGGATTTGTGGATCCGCACACGCATCTATGTTTTGCTAAGAGACGCGAAGACGAGTTCAAGATGAGGCTGGACGGACTTCCCTACCTTGAGATACTCAATCGCGGCGGGGGTATACTCTCATCCGTAAAATCTGTGAGGTCAGTGACAGAAGAGGAACTCTTCTCCACTACCAGGAAGCTTGCCATGTCAGCCCTTGCCAAGGGAACTACGACTATCGAGATCAAGAGCGGCTACGGACTTGATCTCGAGCTCGAAATGAAGATGCTCTCTGTCATAAGCAGGATATCAACGGAGACTCCCCTTGACGTAGTTCCGACGTTCATGGGCGCTCATGCTGTGCCGGCTGAATACAAAGAGAGGCCGGACGATTTCGTAGACCTTGTCATTAACGAGATGTTGCCTAAGGTCAAAGAACAGGGAATTGCTGAGTTCTGCGACATATTCTGCGAAGAGGGCGTTTTTTCGGTCGCCCAGAGCAGAAAGATACTTAAGGCGGCAAAGGCGATGGGTTTCGAGATGAAGATCCATGCAGACGAAGTCCATGATTTGGGCGGAGCGGGTCTTGCAGCTGAACTCTCCGTCAGGTCGGCGGAACACCTTCTCGCTGCAAGCGAGGAAAATCTTCGTGCGATGGGAAAGTCCGGTTCGATCGCGGTGCTTCTTCCGGCAACGGCTTACAGCCTCAAAAAACCCTATGCAAAAGGCAGGGAGATGATAGACTGGGAAGTGCCGGTCGCTCTTGCTACCGACTGCAACCCGGGTTCCTGCTTCTGCGAGTCGGTCCCCTTCATATTCGGCCTTGGCGTCATGAACATGAACATGACGATAGAAGAAGCACTTACTGCATCGACACTGAACGCAGCTTATGCTGTCAACAGGCAGCATATGGTCGGGAGCCTCGAGCCCGGGAAACAGGCCGACTTCCTTGTCCTTGACGGTGAGACGCCGACCACATTGGCTTACCATGCGGGAAGCACCTCTGTCCTGGAAGTCCACAAACTTGCAGAACGTGTAGCATAATAACAAACTGTCATACTATAAAATAATGAGTCGGGCCTGAGATAGGTTCGACTCATTATTTTATATGCACTTATTACCCGACATTTTTTAATTTGATCACTGTCCCTATTATTTGATTTAACTATTGATCCCCCATTGATTTCCAACAGATTTGCAATTGACACCGGCCGGAATAATTTACCGGCAGCCTCTCATGGCTCTTCAGCAGATGAACATCGAATCTCCGAAGGAGAAGAACCTGTATTTCATTTCTACCGCTTCTCTATAGGCCTCCATTGTCCTGTCATAACCGGCAAATGCGGATACAAGCATCAAGAGGGTGCTTTTGGGCAAATGATAATTGGTTATCAGGGCATCAATGACCCTGAAGTCGAAACCGGGTCTGATGAAAAGCCTTGTGTCGAGCACCCCGGGCCTTATTTCACCGTAGTGAATGGCAAAGGATTCAAGAGTTCTGACGACAGTTGTGCCTACGGCAACCACACGCCCACCTCTTTTCTTTGTATCAGATATTTTTTGGGCAGTAAAATCAGATATCTCGCAAAGCTCGCTGTGCATTATATGTTCAGATAAGTCCTCAGTTTTGACGGGTCGGAAAGTGCCCAGACCCACTTGCAGCGTAACAAAGGCCTCGTCAACGCCCATTGCCCTGATCTCCTTAAGGAGACCTTCGGTAAAATGAAGCCCTGCTGTAGGCGATGCAACGGAATTTTCCTTTTCCGGTTTGGAATATACAGTCTGGTAGCGCTCAGGCTCTGTATGAGTATCGGTTATATAGTGAGGCAGGGGGGTCGTTCCGTATTTATGTATGATCGAAAAAGGATCAGCGGAATTGTCGAAATATATGTTCCTGACCCCGTCGTCAAGCCTTTCGCCTACAATGATATCCTTATCATCTCCCAGAAGCACATGTGTCATTTCTTTCAGCTTCCTGCCGGGCCTTACCAGAGCGGTCCACACATTCGGCCTGTCTGAGGGAGAAAGGAAGAAGATCTCGACTGCAGCACCGCCATTTTTTTTGAGCCCTGGGACACGTGCCGGAAGCACCCTGGTATCGTTGAGCACAAGAAGGTCGCCTTTCCTGAGGTGATCTTTTATGTTCCTGAATATTTTATGCTCTTTTTTGCCTGAATCTTTATGAAGGACCATGAGTCTCGATGAATCTCTGGGGTCTACCGGGTCCTGTGCAATAAGTTCTTTGGGGAGATAGTAATCAAAGGTTGAAGTCTTTGAGAAATCAGGTGCAGTAATATCCAAAATATCCATCCTCACTGTCCTATTGTTGTCCCGGGAAAATAATACCCGAGTATCTGTGTGAAGGTCCATCCCTTTTCTGCCATCGTTTTTGCTCCGATTTGTGAGAATCCGACCCCATGTCCCGATCCTCTGCCGAATATCCTTACTGTCTGTGCTGATGCAGGATCCATAGAAAGTTTGGGAACATAGGCGATCTCCGGGATCTGAAGCGGCTCATGGTCAATGCCTCCGGGGTCATCGGCGGCACCGGAAGCCTCTTTGGGAAGAACAGGCATCGGAAGTCGCCCTTCTGCTCGAGCTATTCCCTTCTCCAGGTAAGAGTCGATTTCATCCGGTCTGGAGAGTATCTCCATGAGTTCAAGGGTGGTAAAGACCCTTTTTTCTGTCAGCCAGATGATTTTTTCCTGCTTGTCATCCGGCATCTCAGATAGATCTATCTTTTCTGAAGCTTCCGCAGCTTTCTGAGCATTCTGATTCTTACGAGGCACAGGGGCAGACGGAAGTTGAGCGCGTTCTTCATTGATGTAAGGAGACCTTGAACCGAATTCGAAGAGGGTGCTTTTTATAATTCCTGCGCCTATAGCATTTCTGAATTTATATCCTGAGATCACCTTTGAACCGGTACTGCCCTTTATCTCCATATTCAGCACCCTCCCGGTCTCGTCCCTTTTAAGCGGAGTGATGGATATGATGTTGCCGACATTGATCCCGCATGACTCGAGTTTCGAGCGTATGGAAGAGAGGGAAAGTGTCGCCTCCCATGTCGTATTTCGTCCGAAATAGGGGAAAGGCTCGGCTTTGGGTCTTAGATATGGGGTGTCTCCGCCCCATACGTTGGCCGATGATGTGACCATCCCACCGCTGTCAGAGTGGTAGTAGACGCTTGCCGGACTTTCCTTCCACTTCAGGATCAGGCCGGAGGTATCGCGGACAGCCCTGTCTGCAATACTGTCATGTGCGGATATTCCTTTGTAGACCTGACAGTGCCAACTGTCGCACAGATCGTCATCGCCATGCTTGCCTCCTGCATTAACTGCGAAGGTTCGTGCGAGTATGACCTGAGCTTTGAGTGCTTCAAAGGGCCACTTGGGGTCCATTTCTGCCTTGATAACTCCCCGCAGGTACTCTTCGAGATCTGTGACATTGGATACCTTGAATCCGTTGGCAGAGTTTTTGAAGATGTAAGTGCCGCTGTAAGAAGTGCCGTTGTATTTCATTGGAGCTTCTGATGAAATTTTAATCGGCATTTTGTAAGTGCGGCCTCCTGCAGATATTTGGGCCCCGCCGGTTTTATGGATGTTATAGGTTCCGGAAAGGACAGTCTCCAGTCCTCCGGCATCAGTCACCCTCATTCCGGTGCCGGAAATGGTTCCGTGTGAGGTTTCGTGTTCAAGCAGTATTGATACCTCTTTTATTACAGGATAGGCTTCAGAAGGCAGAAAAAAAAGAGATAAAAGACAAATAAAAAACAAGGGCAGTTTTTTCAATGTTTCCACCTTGAAAAAATATTAAATATTATTGTCAGTATCAGACTAATGAGAAGCATCGTGCCAAATGGCGCGAATACTGTCAGGTTTTTCTTCTGATATGTGATGTCTCCCGGAAGGTTCCCAAAAGGAAGGTTAAAACGGCTTGCCAGTAGCAGGACAAGGCCTGCGGCAGCAGTCAGAAGACCTGCAAAGATAAGCATTTTGCCTATTTGCTGCATTCAGCATCTTCCTCCGACATAAGCTGCATCTGCTGATACTGGACAAAATGTGGTGATATGGGAAGGCCCAGATAGTCCCATGTGTTCCTTGTGGCCTTTCTTCCGCGCGGTGTCCTCTCAAGCAGCCCTTTCTGTATCAGGTAGGGTTCATAAATGTCTTCTATAGTCTGCGTATCCTCGTTGAGGGCTGCAGCCAGGGTCGAAAGGCCGACAGGCCCTCCGTCGAAGAGCTCGACCAAGGCCATGAGAAATTTTCTGTCGCCCTCGTCAAGACCCTCCGAGTCGACGCCAAGCATATCCAGTGCGTATTTCGAAAGATCCCTTTGAACTATTCCGGCCTTCTTGACTTCAGCCACGTCCCTGACCCTCTTCAACAGTCTCAGTGCAACTCGCGGAGTACCGCGGGAACGGAGTCCGATCTCGACTGCGGCATCATCCGAAACTCTGACTCCCAGTACCTCCGCCCCTCGTTTGACTATAGCCGTGAGCTCTTCCGGGGAATAGAGGTGAAGCTGTTCAACGATGCCGAACCTTGCACGAAGCGGGGATGTAAGAAGTCCCAGCCGTGTCGTGGCACCTATCAGCGTGAATTTGGGGAGCGACAGCCTTATGCTTCTGGCGAGCGGCCCCTTCCCCACTATTATTGAGAGTGAGAAATCTTCCATTGCAGGATAAAGTATCTCTTCAATGTGGGCTGACATCCTGTGTATTTCATCGATGAAGAGGACGTCGTTTGGCTGTATGTTGGAGAGTATCGCAGCAAGATCTCCCGCCCTTTCAAGCGCAGGTCCCGTCGTTACCCGAAGGTTGCCCTTCATCTCTTTTGCTATGATACCGGCGAGGGTCGTTTTTCCAAGGCCGGGCGGCCCATAAAACAGTGTGTGGTCCAGCGGCTCGGATCTCTGCAGGGAGGCTGTCATAAAAATAGTCAGTTTGTCCTTGAGTGCGCCCTGTCCTATGAATTCATCAAGAGCCTGGGGACGGAGGGTGAAGATCTCGTCCTCTTTGTCATTCCGTATCTTTTCTATAAGTTTGTCGCCGTTGTCGTTCATTTTTCTCTCCGTTGCCTTTCTTCAGTTCCTTCTCAGCAGGCTGAGTGAAGCTTTCAGCAAATCTTCTTCTGTCCATTCGGCATCCGGACCGGCTTCAGTCCTTGACCTTGATATTGCACGGACAGCCTCTGCCTGTGTGAACCCCAGTCCGGTAAGGGCTTCCAATACGAAGCTGTCTGAAGCATGGTCTTTGCGGCCCTGTTCACTAAAACCTTTTACCTCGCTGAATTTTTTCGATATCTTGTTCTTCAGTTCGAAACAAATACGTTCAGCTCTCTTTGCGCCAAGTCCCGGGACAGTGAGCATCGCACTGCTGCCCGAAGCAATGGCCTGCAGTATCTGGTCCGTATCAAGGTGGCGCAGGAGAGTCACAGCAAGCTTTCCCCCGACTGTCTTGACCTGAACAAGTTCAAGGAACAGAAGCCGTTCCCGCTCGTCCGAAAAACCGAAAAGGCTTACTCCTGCATCACTCAGCTGCATGTAGGCATAACAGAAAAGCTCTTCTGACATTTCCGCATTTAAAATCAGGGATCTTGACGCAAAGACCTCAAGTCCAAATCCTGCGACCTCAAGGGTTATGCTTTCCTCCCCGATCGAAAGAACTTTGCCCCTAAGCGTATTGATCATTTTTCAGTATCCCTTCAGTATATTCCTGTCGAAAGATGACATTGAAAGACCGGCTATGGCTATGGCCAGGGCGTCCGCTGCGTCATCCGGGCTTGGGTTTTTCACAAGTCCCAGCAGGTTGGCGACCATGCCCTGGACCTGCCCCTTCTCTGCCGCACCATATCCGCAGACGGCCAGTTTGACTTCCGACGGTTTGATCTCATAGGGTTCAAGACCTGCCTGTGCAGCAAAAAGGAGTATAACGCCCCTTGCCTGCCAGACCATCTCAGCTGTGGTTATGTTTCTTCCGAAAAAAAGCTTCTCTACAGCAATTATGTCAGGAGGGTACTCCTCGGCCTTGTCCTTAAGTTCATCGTAGAGCAGCGAAAGCCGTTTCGTAAGCGAAAGGGAGGGGGGAGTCCTCACCACTCCATAGTTTTCGCATACCAGCCTGTCCCCAAACTGCGAGACTATTCCGTACCCCATAGTGCCGAGCCCCGGATCTATGCCCAGGGCTCTCACACCATTATGTTCTCTGCTTTCAGTCGTCGATCTCAGCAAGGATCTCGTCCGGTATATCGAAGTTGGCGTAGACCGCCTGGACGTCGTCGTGCTCTTCGAATCTTTCTACCATTGAAAGGAGCTTGGCCGCATCCGATTTGTTGTTGACCGATACAGTATTTTTGGGGACCATCTCCACTTCGATGGATTCTACTTTATATCCTGCGTTTTTCAGCCCCAAAGCCACCTCGGAGAGGACCGAGGGTTCGCATGTTATTTCATATCCGCCTTCTTCGGATGTAACGTCGTCAGCTCCGGCATCGATCGCAGCCATCATTATCTCTTCTTCGTCAATACCTTCTCCTGTGACTTCAATCAATCCTTTGCGGTCAAAATTCCATGCGACACATCCCAGTTCACCTATCGAGCCGCCTGTCTTTGTAAAAAGAGAACGCATCTCAGGAGCTGTCCTGTTTCTATTGTCTGTTAAAGCCTGGACCATTACCGCCACGCCGTTGGGTCCGTATCCCTCGTAAAGGATCTCTTCAAAAACCGCTCCGTCAAGTTCTCCCGAGCCTCTTTTGATCCCTCTTTCTATATTGTCCACAGGAACGTTTCCTGCCCTTGCCCTGTCAATTGCAACTTTCAGCCTAAAATTTGAATTGGGATCTCCGCCGCCGGCCTTTGCCGCAGCTATGACATTCTTTACAAGTTTCTGGAAAGCTACACCCTTCTTTGAGTCCTGTGCTGCCTTGCGATGCTTTATATTTGCCCATTTTGAATGTCCTGACAAAAAACTCACCTCATAGTTATCTTATTAGGCTCCCTCCGATCGGAAAGGGGCAATTTGCTATATATCCTTTGGTATCTTGGCCATAGGAGGAAATTTTCTCTTATGCTCCGATCTTGCCATTGAATTTTCTATCTGTTCCTTTGTTTTATCTTCCGCAATTCCTGATGCGAGATAGTTGTCCAACTGTTCATAGGTCAGGCCCATCTCAGCTTCGTCTGTCTGCCCCTCCCAGAGTCCGGCAGTAGGGGGCCTTTTGATTATGTCCGGCGGGACTCCGAGATGCAGAGCAAGGGCCTTTACCTCCCCCTTCAGGAGATCTGACATTGGCAAAAGATCCACTCCCGAATCACCGTACTTTGTGAAATACCCATACATTATCTCGTCCCTGTTGCCGCCGCCGCAAACCAGGTATCCGTTCTGCTGCGCAATGGCATACAGCGTCGTCATCCTGAGCCTGGGCTTAATGTTTGCGGATGGCAGCGTATTGAGATCCAGACCGTTTGCCCTTATCGAGGAGACCATTTGATCGTAGGCCCCTGTCAGGTCAACTTTATATGTCCTTATGCCGAATGCCGATGCCAGAAGGAGGGCATATTCCTCATCTATCGGCTGGCTGTGGCATGGCATTATTACGCCCAAAATATTCTCTTTACCGATGGAACGGCATAATAGTCCGGTCAGAACAGCAGAATCTATGCCTCCGCTTATTCCCAGGACAGCCCCCTTAGCTCCCGTGGATCCGATTTGTGCCTTTATCCACTCCGTAAGGTAATCTGCAATTTTTGTTGTGTCTCTGTAGATCGACAAGCGGCAACGCCTCGCTTTGTTGTTTGAGATGTTCATTATGACGCGTTATATTCTAACATAAAGTATGCATCAAGGTCTAAATGCAAAATGGGCAGAAAGAAGCGGAGATCCGGAAAGATCCGGATCTCCGCTTCTGCTCTTTGTTAAAAGCAGTTCTAAAGGTTGCCTATGCTTGCCACCATGACTGCTTTGATGGTGTGCATGCGGTTCTCGGCTTCATCGAACTGTCTCCCATGACGGGATTCGAAAACTTCTTCTGTAACCTCATATCCTTTTACAGCGGGGAGGCAGTGCAGGAAGATGACCTCATCATTGCCCGTTGCCTTTATCAGGTCCATATTGACCTGATAGGGCTGCAGAATGGCTTTTCTTTCAGCAAGCTTTGCTTCCTCGCCCATTGAAGCCCATACGTCAGTGTAAATGACATCTGCGTCCTTGACTGCAGCTTTGGGGTCATCCGTGATCTCTATCGTTGCTCCTGAGTCAGCTGCCATCTTTTTGCACTCTTCCACAAGAATGGGATCCGGGAAAAGGGATTCGGGAGCCCCTATCACAAAATGCATCCCCATTTTTGCAGCGCCTATCATTAGTGAATTCGCGACATTGTTGCGTCCGTCTCCTACGTATACGAACCTGATCCCCTTAAGGTGTCCGAAGTTCTCACGTACAGTAAGGAAATCTGCCAGGACCTGTGTGGGATGGTAGTCATCAGTAAGACCGTTCCACACCGGTACGCCGGAAAATTTGGCAAGGTCTTCCACTACCTGCTGGCTGAATCCGCGGAATTCTATTCCGTCGAACATGCGGCCAAGTACCCTTGCCGTGTCAGCTACGTCTTCCTTGTGACCGAGCTGGATATCGTTCTTTCCCAGGTACTCGGGATGACCTCCTTCATCTATTGCCGCAACTGTAAAGGCACAGCGTGTTCGTGTCGAAGGTTTTTCAAATATCAGGGCTACGTTCTTTCCTGCGAGCAGATTTCCTTTGATGCCCGCGCGTTTCTTGTTTTTGAGGTCCGTTGACAGATCCAGAAGATATTCAATTTCCTGTGGGGTGTGATGTTTGAGCGACAGCAGATGTCTGTTGCGTAGATTGATTCCCATAAATATTCCTCCTTGAATTTTAGTTAAATATTAGCGGAAAATATAACTCTGATTGCTGTTAAAAAAATCCGCTATTTTACTGGGCCTCTGTTGAGAGGCATAGACATACATCTTGGGCCTCCTCTGCCTCTTCCGAGTTCAGGGCCGTTCAGCTCAAGGACCTCGATGCCGTTGTCCCTCAGCAGCTTGTTGGACATTAGGTTTCTGTTGTAGGTGACTACCTTCCCCGGAGCTACAGCCAGAGTGTTGCATCCGTCATGCCACTGTTCCCTGTCGGTTTCAGCCTGATCTTTTCCCCTCATTTCAATGACGCGTATCCTGTCGAAACCGAGTTCTTCCGCTATTGCTTCATTCCAGTGATGCGACTGCTTAATTGAGAGCAATGTTCCGTTGTCGTCATAGTTCATTTCCCATACTTTAAGCACCTTGATGACCGTGGGGAATATAGTGAAAGCATCTTTGTCGACCATCGTGAATACCGTGTCGAGGTGCATGCAGTAACGTTCCCTCGGTATCTCAAATGCGAAGATCTTTCTTATGGGGGTGTTACGTGCAAGTTTTTTGCCGATCCTCTGGACTGTCGTGGGAGCAGTTCTCTGACTTACTCCTATTGCCATTGCATGTTCTGAGAGCACAAGCAGATCACCGCCCTCGACCTTATGCGGCCAAACTTCGTCCGGGGCTTCTCCAAATATGACATTTACCCCGTTGAACCTTGGATGGTGGTTGGTTATGTACTTCCAGTAGAGGGGTTCTCTTCGTCTTACTTCATATGTCATCTGGCCTATGATTATGCCGCATCCTACGGTCATTGCCGGGTCTCTTTGGAAATATAGGTTGGGTATGGGGTGTATAACAAAATCTCCGCCATTTTCAACTTTTGAAATCAGACTTAAGGAGGATTTAAATAATTTTGAAGCTTCTTCTTTACTGTAGCCGCTTATCAGGTGAGAGGAAAGTTCGATAGAGGGCAGATCCATGAAAACTTCAGCAAGTCCCTCAGAAAGGTGACGGTCCAGACATTCGAGCATAAATACAGATTTTATCAACGAGTCTCTCACTTCTTTGTCATCCAGAACTTTCGCAAGGCATTCGTTGAAATAGAGTATTTCGCATCCCTCTCGCCGGAGTATGTCAGCAAATTCGTCATGTTCCCTCTGGGCCTGCTCAAGCCAGATCAGATCGTCGAAGAGGAGATCGCTCATGTTGTTGATGGTAAGCCTGTTTAGTTCATTTCCGGGACGATGGAGCATTACCTGTTTAAGCGGTCCGGTTTCGGAGAAGACACAGAATGGTTTATCTTGGCACATTATTACACCCCCAGATAAATTTTTAAAAATCGCAGCAGGTTCGCTAAACTTAAAAAAACGTAGCTTTAAGTGGGTATTGGGTAAATATGTGTTGCGAAAGAAGAATGATCGTTAAGAACTCACATTTTGCCTAAAAATTATATCACAAGTAAAAATTAACTTAAAGGTCTGCTGAGTTCAAATTATTGAAAAGAAAATAAAATTTTTGTCGCCGGGAGATCAAAGGCGTCCGATTTCTTCGAGGAGACGTTTCTTCAGGTTTTTCACGATATCGTTGCAAACGGGTTTTCCCTTTCTGAAAAGGACGAAGCCATCCGGAGTCCCTGCAATTCCTATATCTGCTCCAGCAGCCTCTTTGGGGCCGTTTACTTCGCAGCCCATAACAGCTATCGTAGTTCCGTCCCTTATGCCTTCAGGCAAAAGGGTTTCTACTTCGTTGATAAGTCTCGCGACGTCGATCCTTCTGCGTCCGCAGGTCGGGCAGCTGATGATGCTGTAACCGCGCTCCCTTATTTCCAAAGCGCCAAGTATCCTGTAGCCTACTCTGACCTCTTCGACAGATGGAGCTGTCAGGCTCACCCTGATCGTGTCGCCGATCCCCTGAGCAAGCATCAGGGAAATTCCCGCCGCGCCTTTTACGATGCCCGAAGTTCCGCTTCCGGCCTCTGTAATGCCGATGTGGACAGGGAAAGGATATTTCTGTGAAAGGATGGAATTTGCTCTCACTGTTTCTGTTACGGAGCTTGATTTGGCAGAGATGATGATATTTTCAAAAGAATTTTCCAGTAGGATTTGGACCTGTTCTTCTACTGCATAAGCAAGGGCAGCAGCCCTGTCGCCTTTGGCATGCTCAAGCTGGGCTCTGCTGACAGATCCCCCGTTTGCGCCTATCCTGATGACCGAGTTCATCTCTTGCGCCAGGCGGATAACGTCTTCAGTCCCTTTTTTGTCGCTCATATTTCCGGGATTGATCCGTATGGATGCGCACCCGGACTCCAGTGCGGCTATGGCAAGTTTGTGGTTGAAGTGTATGTCCGCCATTATGGGTATAGGCGACCTTTCATTGAGGACCTTCATATTTGGAGCCAGGCCGATATCGGGCAGGGAGACCCTTATGAGTTCACAGCCTTCCTTAGCAAGTGTTTCACACTCATTAAGACATCCGTCTGTGTCGGAAAGGGGTATCTTGACCATGCTCTCGACACGAACGGGAGAAGCGCCTCCAATTAAGAGTCCTTTGATCTCAACACTGTTCCTGCTTCCCATCACTATGTCCCGTCCCTCTATCTCATAAAGAGTCTGATAATATCTTTTCCGGTCACCAGTATGATAAGGGAGATAAGGATAATGAAGCCGCCATAGTGTATCAGGGCCTCCCATTTTTCCGGGACCTTCCTGCCGGTTATCATTTCAACGACGATAAAAATGATCCTCCCTCCGTCGAGGGCAGGGAACGGCAGCAGGTTCAGCATTCCCAGGTGAAGGTTTATCACTCCAAGAAAGGCGATAAAAGACCATATTCCCTGTTTAAAAGCATCACCGGCCATTACTGCAATGCCCACAGGGCCGACGACATCCGACTGTACTTTTCTTGTAAGCACCATCCAGAGGCCCTTGAGTATTTCTACGCCCATATCCCAGGAATAACCAAGGCTCTTTCGAAGCGCGGTATGTATGGGATATGTTACCCTTCCGGGCTGTACACCAAGAAGACGCCCTCCATGAGCCGGATCGGCCGGGATGTCGACATCAACGACGATCATTCCGCCGCCCCTCTGGAGCGTTATGTGGAAAAGGTCGGCGGTCACATCCTTGTCCTGTATAGTTTCCTTGATGTCAGACCATTTATTCAGCTCTTTGCCGTTTATTGATTTTATAATGTCCCCCGGCTGTATCCCGGCAGAAAAGGCCGGTGTGTCTTCCATTATTTTTCCTATGAGAGGCCTGTCAAGGTCCATTATCCCGTGTCCGGCAAGAAGGGCGGCTGTGAGAAGCCATGCCAAAATAAGGTTTACCCCCGCTCCGGAGGCTAGCACAAGCAGTCTCTCCCATGTTTTTTTTGCTGAAAGTGAGCGGGCAGGGTCGTAACCTTCAGGTTTTTCATCGTCTTCCGAAGAGTCCTCACCCTCAAGCTTGACGAATCCGCCTATTGGAAAAGCCCTCAACGACCACAGTGTCTCGCCCTTTTGCCTGCTCCAGAGCGATGGTCCCATGCCAAAAGAAAATTCGTGTATAAGCACACCTCTCCAACGGGCAGAAATGTAATGCCCGCCTTCGTGGGATATAACGCAGATAGAAATAACGATCAGAAAAGAAACAAGACTTATCAATTTATATTCCTCCAGTTTTTACAGAGCCTCCACGCCGCTGCTTCTCCCTCGCTGACCAAGCTGACAGCCTCATCGAGCGATGCAGGAGAACTTGACTTGGATCCGGAGAGTGTTTCTTCTATGATTTTCGGTATAGCGGTAAATGGGATGATGCCCTCAAGGAATGCCCTGACCGCTGCTTCGTCAGCCCCAACAAGAAGGGAGGGATATGCTCCTCCCATTTCACCTGCTTTGCAGGCTATACCAAAACATGGGAAAAGGGAACCGTTAATTTCCCTAAAAACAAGGTCAAACATTTCAGGTCCGATGGTCCCCAGCCCTGAACCTACAAGGTCAAGCCTGTCGGGCCATGCCAGAGCTGCGGCTGCCGGGAGGCGCATGTCGGGCGGCGAAAGGAGCATTTTCATCGTTCCGTCAAAATATTGGACGGCACCGTGTACCTGTGATTTAGGATGTATAAGGGCGCTTACCTTTTCGGCAGGCAGGCCGAAAAGCTGCATAGCCTCTATACATTCGATCCCTTTATTCATAAGCGTTGCACTGTCCACGGTTATTTTGGGTCCCATTTTCCAAACAGGATGGGAGAGCGTTTCTTCAGGTGTGACTCTCTCGAGCATCTCCCTCGTATGATCTCTGAACGGGCCTCCTGATGCGGTAAGCCATATTTTTTTTATCTCGGACTTATTATCTTCCCTCAGGCACTGCCAGACTGCGCTGTGTTCGCTGTCCACCGGCCTCAGCTGGTCTTTGCGTTTGATCAGGGGCATTACCCAGGGTCCTGCGACGACGATGCTCTCCTTGTTTGCAAGTGAGACGTCCTTATTCTGGATCAGTGCTGTCTGAAGGGCTTTAATGGCAGTTACTCCTGAAGATGCAAATACAACATGGTCTATTTCGGGGTCTGATGCGATAAGTGAAAGTCCGTTAATTCCCTCAAGACAGTTGAAGCCGTCTGAGCAGAAGGATCCTCCGGGCGGGTCAGTCAGGCATATGGTATGGGCTCCGTGCAGCGAGGCAAGCTCAATAAGTTTTTTTTCGTTGCTCTGCGCAGCTAAAGCTACGACCTCAAAGCGCTCGGGAAATCTTTTACAGATATCCAAAACTGCCCCGCCTACACTTCCTGTCGCGCCTATTACCCCCAGCCTGATCTTTCGGAAGTTATTCACACCCTTAACCTATCAGTTCAAATATAACGAAGGCCAGTGTACCGTTTACAAGGATACTGTCAAACCTGTCAAGGAGACCTCCATGTCCCGGGATAAGAGAACCTGTGTCCTTGACGCCGGCTTCCCTCTTCAGTACAGATTCTCCCAGGTCCCCCAATTGTCCGGCGATACCGCAAAGAAGACCCATCAGAAGAAGCGGGAGAGGCGGGAAGGAAAAAATAAGAGCAAGGATGCCCCCGCATAACAGGCTTGCGGCTGCTCCTCCGAAGAATCCTTCCCATGTCTTTTTAGGGCTGATCTTTTCACACAGAAGGTTTCTGCCCAGGCGGCTTCCTACGATGTAGGCCGCAACATCGCAGCTCCAGGTACAGAAAAAGAGCGTGATCAGAAATAACGATCCCAGTTCCCTTGAGCGGATCAATATCATAAATGACCATGGGAGGATCACGTAAGCAATGCCTACTATGGTGGCTCCCATGTTTTCAAGCGCGAAACTTACTCCGCTTACCTGGCGACGTACCACTTCAAGGAAAAGGTCAACGAATATTATCGCTGATATTGAGCAGAGTATCGCCGTCAGACTCATGTCTGATGAGGCTCCGATAAGTATGAATCCGCCAGAGAGCATTATCAGCCACGGGGATATGTCGTGCTTTGTTGAGAGAAGTTTGTAGAATTCCCATAGTGAGATCATAGCCACAACAAAGACCACTGCGTTCCAGAAATGGCCTCCCATAATAATTCCGCCAAGTATGATGAGTACGATAAATATACTGCTGAAAGCCCTTAAGGGCAGATCGGGTATGGATGAAAGAAAATTATCAGGCCTTGCCATAGCGTCGTTCCCTCCTGTTGTAGTCGGCTATAGCCATTTCCAGATCCTGCCTGCCGAACTCCGGCCAATATTTGTCTGTAAAATAAAATTCGCTGTAGCTTCCCTGCCAAAGCCAGAAATTGCTCATTCTGAGCTCACCGCTGGTCCTTATCAGGAGATCCGGGTCCGGAAGGTCGGGCAAATAAAGGTAACTTCGAAATATTTCTTCTGTGACCGGCTGCCGTATTCCCTCTTTGATCATTCTGTTGACTGCGTCAAGTATCTCCTGTCTGCCTCCATAGTTTAAACAAACTACAAGCTGCATGGCATCGTTATATTTTGTCTGTTCTTCCGCATCCGCAAGTATTTCTCTTATGTCGTCGGAAAGGGCTGAAAGCTGTCCGGCAAATCTCAGTCTGGCATTCTCTCTTTTGAGTTCTTCAAGTTTGAGCTTCATATAGTACTTGAGCAGCCCCATAAGGCCCAGCACCTCTGCTTGGGGTCTCTTCCAGTTTTCTGTTGAAAAGGCGTATAGTGAAACGCACGGGATGCAAAGCTCCTTGGCAGCCCGGAGAGTACGTTCCACAGCTTTTACGCCCTCTCTGTGCCCAAATATTGCAGGAAGCCCCCTGGCTCTGGCCCAACGGCGGTTCCCGTCCATTATTATGCCGACGTGCTCCAATCTTTTTTTCTCCATCTTTTCCTACCCAAATTTGATTTGGCTGATGTCGCCTGTCTCCCTGACAAGGTCCCAAGTTCTTTTTACTTCCTGTATGTCTATCCAGGTAAGGTGCTTCGGGCTGCCCTCTTTAGATGATGCGTTTCTCAAAAGGTAACTTGGGTGGAACATTGGCATTACTGCAGTGCCCCTCCAATTGAACCATTTGCCCCTGATTTTGGTGATCCCTTCGTTTGTCTTTAGTATCCACCTTGTAGGGGTGTTTCCGAGCAATATTATCAGAGCGGGGTCTATAAGCATTATCTGAGTCTGGAGGTGATGGTCGCATACTATCATCTCTTCGGGTGTGGGGACCCTGTTTTCCGGGGGCCTGCACTTAACTATATTGGTTATATAGACATCTTTCCTATCAATTCCCCCGGCTGTCAGGATCTGTGTAAGTAGCTGACCGGCCCTTCCGACAAAGGGAAGTCCCTGCGCGTCTTCATCCGCGCCTGGGCCTTCGCCTATGAACATCAGCCTGCTCCGTTCGCTTCCGTCGCCGAAGACAACATTGGTCCTGGTTGCAGCCAAAGAGCAGCCTTTACAGGAGAGCGCACACTCTCTTGCTTTTTCCCAGAGTACCTTACGTGCTTTATCTTTCCCTTCCGGTGACATGTCCGGAATTATTTTAGGCTGTTCCATCAGATAAGCACCTCCGTTATTATTACATCTACATTTTTTACGTTTAGTCCCGTAAAGTACCTTACGCTCACAGCAGTTCTTTCTTTGACAAGTGTGGCCAGGGATACAAAATTCTTCTCTCCAAGGCTTGCCGCGATCTTTATAGTTATCGAAAGGGTTTCTTCATTCTCCGGGCTGACACTGACCTCTACAACTTTTGCGACCTGGGATGTCCTCCCCGCAATAAATGTAACAAGCTCTTCAATTGCCTCCGGTTCTATGTGGACTTCGCCATAGAAACTGAATGGCGGCCTGACTATGGTTTTTTCTCCTTCATGGTTGTCCTTTGACTTCCAGAAGACCCTAAGCTGACCTACAAGCTTTCCTGCGAAATTTTTCCTTACAAGTACGTGGGAGACCGGTATTACGTGTTTTCCCTTTGTGAAGCGCTCTCTGCGGGCTTTGCTGATCTCCTCGGGTGCAGCTATCTCTTCTATCCTTATTACCCTCTCGGGAAAAGGAAGTTTCAATTTTTTGACGATCCTCATTATCATGTCGTCAGATGTTGCTATTATCATAAGAGAACAGGGAGCCGCCTTTGAAAAGAAAGTCATTACCTCTTTACGGTGATCGTCAAATTCAAAAAGGGCTCTTCTTATCGCACTGATCTGGTTTCTCTCTGACTTCGCACTTTTGCCGCAGACTATACTGCCTTTGTATATTACCAGGCCGTCGTCGATTATATACTCAGCATCAACGATCGCTGCAACAGACTGGGCTCTCTGGCTCTTGCCCGTCCCTGCTGCCCCTACGAATGCGTAAGTCCTGACCTGGCTGAGCTTCTCTTCAATATACTGCTGGGCATTGCTTCCGTCCATAATACCGCCCTTTCCGGGATCAATTGGCAAGTTCTATGTCAGCTCCGATCGACCGAAGTTTGTCTCCCAGACCCTCATAGCCTCTCCAAACATGATATAGATCGTGGACTACCGTAGTACCTTCGGCAGCCAGGCCCATCAATATGAGGGCAGCTCCTGCCCTGAGATTCGAAGCATGTACTTCTGCACCTGTAAGTTTGCTTACTCCTGTTACTATCGCGGTAGAATCCTGAAGCTCTATCTTGGCTCCCATTTTTTTGAATTCATTTATGTGGAGAAGCCTTGAATCGAAGACGCTCTCATGTATTACGCTCGTCCCTGTCGCCAGGGAAAGCGCAGCCATAAGCTGCGGCTGTGTATCTGTCGGGAATCCGGGATAGGGCATCGTCTTAACAGGTATTCCGGTAAGGGGGCCAATGCATTTAGCCGTTACCTCGTCAAGCATTATGTTGATCTTTGCCCCGGCTTCTTCGAGTTTGAGCAGTATTGCATCTATAAGCCCGGAATCTATGCCCCTTACAGTCACAGCACCCTTTGTAATTATCCCTGCAATGAGATAAGTTGCAGCTTCTATCCTGTCAGGAATGATCTCACCTTCAGCAGATCCTGCCTCCGCCTTGCCGGTTATCCTTATGGTCTGGGTCCCGTCTCCCTTGACCGGTATCCCCATCAGTCTCAGCACATCCGCAAGATTTATTATCTCCGGTTCCATCGCTGCATTCTCAATGTATGTAACTCCGTGAGCAAGTGCGGCTGCCATCATCAGGTTCTCAGTTGCACCCACAGAGGGGTAATCCAGCGTGATCCTTTCCCCCTTTAGCTTGCCCGCCGATGCGAATACAGACCCCCTGTTAAGGTCGATTTCCGCCCCCATTTTGGCAAGGCCCTTTAGGTGGAAATCTATGGGCCTGCTTCCCAGGACACATCCTCCCGGAAGCGGCAGCACTGCCTTGCCGCATCTTGCAATGAGCGGTCCCAGGACCAGTGATGATGCCCTCATTTTGCGCACCAGTTCCGCGGGCGCATCCCAATTGAGTTCTTCCGGGACATCTATAGTCATAAAGTTGTTTCTGAATTCGACGGTTATCCCGATATGCCTGAGCAGGTCAGACATAGTATGAATGTCATAAAGGTCGGGTACTTTTTTTAGGGTCAGTTTACCTCCCCTGAGAAGGATCGATGCGGCCATTACAGGCAGAGCAGCATTCTTGGCTCCCTGTACGTCGACCGTACCGTATAGAGGGATCCCTCCCCTGATGATCATCTTATCCTCCAACTAGTGTCACTCCAGTCCAAACTGACAAAAAATTACCTGTCCTGTTTTTCAAAATAGTCCTTCAATGCTTCTGCAATTTTTATAGCCGCGGTCCCGTCTCCAAAGGGCTGAAACCTGCATTTGTCCTGTATCCGGACCAAAAGGTCATCATTCTCGAGGAGCCCGATGGCGTTGGAAAATATTTTATCCTTATTGACTCCTACCAGGACACCGCTGCCCTTCTCAACGGCCTCGGGCCTTTCTGTTACGTCCCTTAGGATCAGTACCGGCTTCCTTATGGCCGATGCTTCTTCCTGTACTCCCCCGCTGTCGCTCAGTATGAATTTTGAAGCGTTCATTGCCCATACAAAATCCGGATAATCCAGCGGATCACAGAGTATCACTTTATCCCTTTTTTCAAGATACTTTCTGATAGTCTCCCTGACAGAGGGGTTCCTGTGCATTGGGATGACCATCCACAACTCAGGGTGTGCGTCCAGGAGCATTGAAAGGGCTTCACAGATATCCTCCAGGGGTTTTCCCCACGACTCCCTCCTATGTGAGGTTACAAGCAGGAAGGAAGCATTCTCAGGGAGTCTTTTAAGCTCTTCGCAAGCCGGTTTTGAAGTGCTTTTTACCGTATAAAGGAGGGCGTCTATCACTGTGTTGCCTGTGACGTGGATATTCTCATCAGGGGTCCCCTCTTTGATAAGGTTTTGTTTTGCCAGTTCTGTCGGAGCGAAAGCCCATGATGTTATCCTGTCGGTCAGGACCCTGTTCATTTCCTCCGGGAACGGGAGGTGCATATTGCCGCTCCGGAGTCCTGCCTCAACGTGTCCGACAGGGATATTTCTGTAAAAACCCGCAAGAGCGGCGGCGAAAGTGGTAGTAGTATCGCCGTGTACCAGGACGGCCGATGGACTTATCTCGTCGAAGTAATCTCCGGCTCCGGTCAGAACAGAAGATGTTATGTGGTCAAGCGACTGCCTTTCCTTCATTATATGAAGGTTTACATCGGCAGTAAGACTGAAATGACCAAGCGCCTGGTCAAGCATGGTTGAATGCTGTCCGGTCGCAAGTATCTTAGTGTCAAAATAACCCTGGCTGCGCAGGGCAAGGACCACGGGCGCCATTTTGATAGCCTCGGGCCTTGTTCCGACTACACAGACCACAGTTTTACGGCTCATAGAAACATCCTCCTATAAACAGTTCTTTAACTTATTTTCTTAAGTTTACCATTTTAGCAGACGATAGGCTGCACTAAAGTAATCCTGCCCCTAACAGCTTAAGGCCTATGAGTACCAGGGCCAGGTGGACCGTCCCCATAACGGCGAGCGTCTGAAGCTTTGAGAAGCCCCTGTCAAGAAGTCTGTGGTGCGCATGTCCCCTGTCCGGGGAAAATGGGGATTTTTTCGTCAGGATACGTCTTGTCATAGCTACAAGCGTATCTATGACCGGTACTCCTCCAATGAAGAAAAGTACGACTGCTATGCTAAAAAATCCCCTTCCGAAAAGGTCGGGGAATATACTCCAGGCAAGATGCGAGGAGCATATGTATCCAAGAAGGGTACTCCCGCCGTCACCAAGAAAGGTCCTTGGCTGCGGAAAATTCCAGAGCAGGACACCGAAGACAAGTCCCGCAACAGGCATCCAGACAGCAGGATTTCCGGCAAATACGGCAGCGACAGATGTTATCAAGGTCATGGTAAGGCAAAGTCCGTCCATGCCGTCGATGAGGTTATATGCATTTGTTGTTCCGGTGATCCAAAAAATGATCAGAAGCCTCTGCCAAAGCGGTACAGGCAAAGCATAAGAGACCCACGCAGCGGCGGCAAGGTGGAAGAAAAGCCTCAGCACAGGCGGCAGCGGGTGCATATCGTCCATATATCCGACAATAAACACAATAGTTGCTCCTGTAGCGATATACGGTACCTCAACACCCGGATTCCCGACAAAGAGTGCCCACAGCAGATATCCGCTCCAAAGAACAATGCCGGCACCGCGAGGCATGATGCTTTGATGTTTTTTTCTGCCGCCTGGAATGTCCAACAGCCTGAATTTTTGTGCAAGTCCGATCGATACAGGTGTAGCGATCAGACCCCACAAAAAGGTCACCAGCGTGAAAAGGTATATGGAGAACACAGTACCCGCCCTAATTTCCCGTCATCTATTTTGTGCCGAAGAGCCTGTCTCCTGCATCACCAAGCCCGGGGACGATATAACCGTGTTCGTTAAGGTGGCTGTCTACCGCCGCAGTATAAATATCGACATCAGGGTGTTCTTCATGAAATCTCGCAATGCCTTCCGGGGCCGAAAGAAGGGAAACAAGAGAGATCCTCTTTCCTCCGTAACCCTTGATATGCGCTACTGCAGCCGCAGCCGACCCTCCGGTGGCAAGCATTGGGTCAACAACGAAAATATCTCTTTCAGAAATGTCTTTGGGCAGTTTGCAGTAGTAATCTACAGGCAACAGTGTCTCAGGGTCTCTATAAAGGCCAATATGTCCCACCTTTGCATTAGGGATCAGCTTGAGGATCCCTTCAACCATCCCAAGCCCTGCTCTGAGAACAGGTACAATAGCCAGTTTTTTGCCGGAGAGCGTGAAAACTCTTGTCTTTGCTACCGGGGTCTCTATCTCGATCTCTTCAAGTGAAAGATGCCTTGTTATCTCATAAACCATAAGTCCCGCCACTTCCTGTACAAGATCCCTGAAATCCTTTGAAGATGTGTTCTTGTCCCTCATGAGCCCAAGCTTGTGTCTCACCAGAGGGTGATCTATCACTACAGTCCTTCCTCCTGCAGCGTTCACTTTTTCGGATGAGTGTTCTCTTTCAAATGCCATTATCTTCTCAACCCGAATGGCGTGCCTTCCGCCCTCAAACTGAGAACTCAGCCAGGTGTCAACGATCTCTTTCGCAAGTCCCGAACCGGTCACCCTGCTTCCTATGACGAGAACGTTTGCATTGTTGTGCCTCCGGCTCATCGCCGCAGTGAAATGGTCATGGCAGAGTGCGGCCCTTATCCCTGCCACCTTGTTTGCCGTAATGCTCATTCCTATGCCTGTACCGCAGAAAAGCATCCCCAGATCTGCTTTGTGATCGGCGACTTTCTCGGCGGCCCTGAATCCACAGTCAGGATAGTCGACGCTCAGATCCCCTGAGGAGGTCCCGCAGTCCATGATTTCGTGTCCGGCTGATATAAGGTGTTCCTTGATCTCTTCCTTAAGTCCGTATCCCGCATGGTCAGCTCCAAGTGCAATCTTCATATATGATCCTCCCGAGAATAAGGTTTATGTATTGCAAAATGTTTTGTAAAAGCTACCTGATGATCTGCGAGATCATTTCCGCAGCCAGAGTGTATGGATCAGCCCTTCTTGATGCAAGATCTTCCAGCACTCCGGTATCTTTTCGCTTTTTCCATAAATTTTCAGTCAGTATGGAGATCTCCCCCCTCAGAATGGCCTCGATCTCCATTTCGAGCTGTATGAAGCGTCTTTTTCTTCCTTCATCGGAGGTCTGAAGGTAATTCCAATGGTCATTGAGGATCTTTTTGACCTCTTCCACCCCGGTGTTGTTCTGAGATGATACGAGTGTTACAGGAGGTACCCATTCTTTTTCCTTAAGCATCTTAAGCATTACCTGGACATCTGCCGCGACTTTGTCTGCGCCTTCCTTGTCTGCTTTGTTGACTACAAAAGCATCGGCTATTTCCATTATCCCGGCCTTCATTATCTGCACATCGTCGCCCATTCCGGGCACAAGTACAAGAACAACTGTGTCGGCTATTTTGATGATGTCGACCTCCGACTGCCCGACTCCGACCGTTTCTATCAGAACTACGTCAAAACCGCAGGCATCAAGGATAAGTGAGGCCTCGTGCGTAGACCTGCTTACTCCTCCCAAATGTCCCCTTGATCCCATGCTTCTGATAAACACATTTTCATTAAGGGCGTGCCCCTGCATCCTAAGCCTGTCGCCTAGTATTGCCCCTCCGGTAAAGGGGCTTGAGGGGTCTATGGCTATTACTCCGACCTTGCTGCCCTCAGCTTGAAACTGTTCGATAAGCCTGTCTACAAAAGTACTCTTGCCTGCGCCGGGGCTGCCTGTTATCCCTATTATCTTGGCCTTGCCGGTGCGCGGGTATACATGTTTCATGATCTCTTTTGCCGATGGTGTGTCGGCCTCAACAAGGCTGATCAGGCGGCCTATTGATCTTGGGTCACCTTTGAACGCGTTATTCAGAAGCTTTTCCATAATCGACTCTCCCAACTGTATATAAAAAACTTTACTATAGTCTGCTTTGTTCTGTATGCCGTGCCCGCTTCCCGAAAATATACTATTTGAAGAGTATGTTTATGCCGGCAAAACAGTAGAAACCAAGTCCTATAGATCCTGCAAAAAGGAAGCCCAAAAGCACCCTCAGATAGAGGACGAACATAGGGCTCCCGGGCCATTTTCCCGACTGGATATTCACTACCATACGGGCAACAAGCAATGATGCACCAAACAAAGCAAGAGCCACCAGTGCCTGAAGGTTAACAGGTGGAATGTTTCTAAGAAAATCCATCAAATAAAATACATCCTTTCGATCAGGGATAATTCTGCAAAAAAAATGAGAGGATTATCTCCTCTCAAGATAATAACTCTTCTTGGGCCGAATGTCATTTGTTATTTGATCATATTGCGGAAAGTATAGAACCGGCTGAGTTCTTTTCCTCGTGTATCTGCCTGAGCACTGCGACACATACCTCAAGAGCCCTCTTCCCGTCCTTTATGCCTACCATGGGCTGGCGCCCTTCCCTGACGCATGATACGAAGTGCTGAAGCTCCATCTTGAGTGGTTCGGTCTTGGGAAAGACGGGGTGTTCCATTACCTCGACAAGATTTCCCCCGCTCTGTCTGACACAGCGCTGGACAGATATATCCTGTGATTCGTAGTTTACTGTGATGTATCTCTCTGCTTCGGTGATCTCCATTTGGCGTATTCTCTTCTCAGATACTCTGCTTACAAGTATCTGTGCCATGGCTCCATTTGCGAATGTCAGCTGTGCAGAGGCTATATCCTCATGGTTGGTCCTGATGCATCTTCCTATTGCCGATATGGATACCAGCTTTGAGTTGATCATGGAGAGGATGATGTCTACATCATGGATCATGAGATCCAGCACTACCCCTACGTCGCTGATACGGGGCGAGAAGGGGCCCATTCTGTGAGTCTGGATGAAGTACGGGTCGTTTATGAACTCTCTGACATGCTGTACTGCGCTGTTGAATCTCTCAATATGCCCGACCTGCAGTATCAGATCTTTTTTTACTGCGAGGTTAAGCAGTTGTTCTGCCTCATCAACGCTTGAGGTTACAGGTTTTTCAATCAGTACATGGATGTCGTTTTCCATTGCTAATTTGGCGACTTCGAAATGATGGCTGGTGGGGACAACTATGCTAAGTGCATCGGGGCGGGTCTGTTTGATGAAAGTCTCTATAGTGCTGTAGGGAATTACCCCGAGCGGATCCGCTACCGAGTGGGCCCTCTCTTCATTTATGTCAACTACTCCTACAAGCTGCGCTCCTAAAATTTCTGTATATACCCTTGCATGATGCATTCCCAAATGTCCAACGCCGATGACTCCGACT
Source organism: Synergistaceae bacterium (assembly GCA_036835165.1). Taxonomy (GTDB): domain Bacteria; phylum Synergistota; class Synergistia; order Synergistales; family Synergistaceae; genus Caenicola. The sequence goes on from DAITML010000008.1 coordinate 23,848, forward strand.
TTTATGTTGTCCATTCCATGTTCACCTCACGTGGAAATTGATCAATTCCTGTAACTTTAATAATTCTCACCAATTATGCATATTTTGTGGTATTTCCGCCAAGAAGAAATATCCTTGATCGCTGGTCCCCTGCCCGGTATGAATAATATAAGCCGTTATTACATTGCGTACAGTCTTCGACCGCATAGATATTATCATAAGGAATGCCGCATTGCATCAACTGACTGATTATTTCTGCCCTTATGTCAAAATGGGCCATGCCATTTCTTTCATAATAATTATCCGGGTCAAAAACATTCAAAGCATTTTGTGTCATTTGATCATCTATTTTTCTAAAGTAGCATTCTTTGCATATGCATGGTCCTATCCAGGCATGGGTCCTCACTCCCATGCTCCCCGCATCCCGGTTCGAAAGGCCGGCGAGCGATCTGCGGACTATGTTTTTAGATGTGCCCACAAATCCGGAATGCAAAAGCAGCATCCAGGGCTGCGGAGAATCAGAGGCGATAACGACGGGGGCGCAGTCTGCAAACCTCAGGCTGGCCATAGAATCTGATGAGGTATTTAAATGCACTCCGTCTGCCTCTGGTCTGAGCGGAAGCGCAAAAGAGGATATTGACGGAATGACATGTGTTCCGTGTACCTGATAAGGAGCAACCAATGATATGTTATTAAAATTAGAGGACAATGACTGCCATATCAATTCAGGGTCACCGTCTGAACGGTCCATAATATTTCCCCTGCAGTAGATAGATGCAAAAAAATGAGGCTTAAGCTCTTCAGGCATTACAAGCCTGAGTTCACTCTGCCCATTTTTATCAATGTATTCAAATCCTTTATATTTCATGATAATGCTCCTTGATATATCCGCATAAAAACAGGCTCCCGCAGCATATCGTATCACATCCGGCGGCACTGCTTTCACGAACAGCTTCTATTGGCGAGTCCCACTTCCCAGCACACATTATCCCCTTTTCTTCTGCCATAGCAAACAGTTTGAGTGCTGTAAGGCTGCGGTCCATTCCGGGCAACTCTGTGCAAAAGAGTGTTGCTCCCATTTCGCCTATTATATCAAGACTATCCGAAATATCTTTGTCCTTCATCATTGCCAATACAATGTTGAATGGACTTTTGCCGTAAATGATCTTTAAATTTTCAGCCAGTCGTTTAAGCGCGTGTGGATTGTGCGCCCCGTCTACTATCAGCAGCGGAGGATCTCTCCTGATTATTTCAAACCTTCCCGGCCAGCGTACTGAGGCGACTCCGTTGCATAACGCAGTAATGGTGATATTTCCAAAGCATTTCAGGGAATAAGCCTTGAGCGCACATGCTCCTGCAATGGCAAGGGCAGCGTTCTCTGTCTGGTGTGTGCCGATCAGCGGTGTATGGCAGTCTGCGCCAAGGCACTCCGACTCTACATAAAAATCTGTGCCGCTGTGAGATACCTTAACGGTGACGTAACTGCAAAGTCTTTTTAGGATCTGGGCAGGAGTCTTTTTATTAAATGCCGTATCGAAAAAGATGGTCTCGATCTCTTCGTCTCCTCCGGAGAATATCGCCGGGACACCGGGCCTCATGACTGCGAATTTTTCTTTCGCCACAGAGGCAAGGGTATTGCCAAGGTATTCGGAATGGTCGATCCCAACCGGAGTTATCAGGGTAAGCAATACACAAGAGAGTATGTTCGTAGCATCGAGCCTTCCTCCGAGGCCTGCCTCAACTACTGCGATGTCGACTTCCGCATCTGCAATGATCATAAAGGCTGCCGCTGTGATGAGCTCGAAATAAGTGGGGGGATCCGCTTTTAGCCTTTCTGAAGAGTCCATTGCAATTCTTATGGCAGAAAGAGCCTCTTCCCATTTTTGAGGGGTGACTTCTTCTCCTTCCACCAGAAGCCTTTCACCGAAGGACACGAGATGTGGACTTGTATAAAGAGCTGTTCTGCAGCCGGATCCTCTCAGTATCGAAGCCAGGGTCGCGGCTGTGGAACCCTTTCCGTTTGTGCCTACTATGTGTACTGCCCTGAACTTTCTTTCGGGGTTTCCAAGAAGGAGGAGAAGATGCGAAAGTCTGGCAAGTCCGGGTCTTATTCCCGGGCTTGCCAGATCCTGAAGTTCTGTCTCTATTTTATGGAAATTTATTTCATCGTCCATTATCAGTCGTTGAGGCTTGAAAGGTTTTCTCTTATCCTCTCCCTCTTTGCCTCGTTGTCCGCGAGGGAGACCTTTTCCTTCTGAATGACCTCTTCCGGCGCTCTCTCAACAAACTGAGGGTTGGCAAGTTTTGCCATACCCTTCTCAATGTCCTTGTCGATCTTTGAAAGGTCGTTTTTGAGGCGCTGGATCTCCTTATCAACGTCAAGAAGGTCTCCGACTGGGAGATATATCTGCACATCGTCAAGGACAGAGGCAAGGCTCTTCTGTGGTTTCCCGGCAGAATTGTCAATGATCTCAATCTTCTCGACCTTTGTAAGAAGGGTTATCTGGGATTCTGATGACCTTATCAGCGCGAGTTTTTTGTCGTTATGGACTGAAATGACTGCCCGTGGTATCTGCTGCTGCGGGGCTATTCTTGCTTCTGCCCTCAGGTTCCTTACGGATCTGATGACTTCACGGACAAGGTCCATGTCGCTTATTACATCTCCATCGATCTTATCCAGCCTGGGAGCGGGCCATTCAGTCTGCTCAATTATTCCCTTCCCGAATGGGAATGCGTGCCACAATTCTTCAGTCACGAAGGGAATAAATGGATGGAGGAGCTTAAGTACATCTTCGAAGACTGCAAGCAGAACTGCCTGTGTGGTCTTTCTTCTCGGTTCACCCTCTTCGCCTCTCAGAGCTGGTTTTGAAAGCTCAAGATACCAGTCGCAAAGTTCTCCCCATACGAAATCATACATCAGCCTTGCCGCTTCTCCAAAGAAATAACCGTCAAGGAGGCGGGTCATCTCGGATGATACCTGTGAGACCCTGTTAAGTATCCACTTGTCTTGAAGGCTCAGTTCATTTGGATCCCACTTCATTCCGTCTACGGCATCCTCAAGGTTCATCAGAGCGAAACGGCTTGCGTTCCACAGCTTGTTCATGAAGAGCCTGTAAGTGGCTATCCTCTCAGTCGAGAGGAATATGTCACGGCCCTGCACAGTAAGCGCAGCCAGTGTAAACCTCAGTGCATCGGCGCCGTACTCGCTGATTATCGTCAGGGGATCTATGACATTGCCCTTTGACTTGCTCATCTTCTGCCCCTTTTCGTCTCTCACAAGGGCATGGATGTAGACATCGTGGAAAGGCACTTCCCCCTTCATTCCCTGAAGGCCGAACATTATCATCCTTGCCACCCAAAAGAAGATGATGTCGAATCCTGTCACAAGTACTGATGTTGGATAGAATTTTTTGAGAAGTTCGGTCTCTTCAGGCCAGCCCATTGTCGAGAAGGGCCACAGGGCGCTTGAGAACCATGTGTCAAGGACGTCCTCATCCTGTCTGAGCTCAGTGTTTCCGCACTTTGGGCAAATTGAAGGATCCTCAGTATCAACTATAATCTCGCCGCACTTGTCGCAGTACCATGCAGGGATCCTGTGTCCCCACCAAAGCTGCCTGGAAATGCACCAGTCTCTGATGTTCTCCATCCACTGATAGTAAACTCCGGTCCACTGGTCCGGGACAAAGCGTATCTTTCCGGCTCTGACTGATTCAACGCCTGCATCAGCAAGCGGTTTGGCCCTCACGAACCACTGTTCGGAAAGGTAGGGCTCTATAACGGTGTGACAGCGGTAGCATTCTCCGACAGAATGTTTTATGTCTTCTGTCCCAAGCAGGGAACCGTCGTTCTTTAGGTCCTCAACTATGGCCTTTCTCGCCTCAAAGCGATCCATGCCTGCATATCTGCCGGATTCTTCTCCGCACATAATGCCGTTGTCGTCAATGACCTGTATCTGTTCAAGTCCGTGCCTCTGTCCGACAAGGAAGTCATTGGGGTCGTGGGCAGGGGTTATTTTGACGCAGCCTGAACCGAATTCAGGGTCGACCATGTTGTCTTCGATTACCGGTATAACTCTGCCTGCGATAGGTACGATGACCTTTCTGCCTACAAGGTGACGGTTTTTCTCGTCTCTGGGATGTATGGCGATGGCAGTGTCTCCCAGAATGGTTTCGGGACGGGTCGTCATTACCCTGAGATCGCCGTCTCCATTTTCAAACCGGTAGGCAACTTCATAGAATTTGCCGTCCTTGTCCTCATGCTCTACTTCAAGATCTGAAAGTGCAGTATGGCATCTCGGACACCAGTTGATCAGGTATTTGCCCCTGTATATCAAGTCTTTTTTGTAAAGGTCGACGAATATCTTGCGGACTGCAACAGAGAGCCCTTCGTCCATTGTGAAGCGCTCCCTTTCCCAGTCGCATGAAGCTCCGAGCTTTTTCAGCTGCCCTATTATCGTGCTTCCATACTCTTCTTTCCATTTCCAAACTCTGGATACAAACTCCTCACGGCCCAGGTCGTGTCGGGATATCCCTTTCGCTGCAAGTGAACGTTCAACTACGTTCTGAGTTGCTATGCCCGCATGGTCTGTACCGGGGAGCCAAAGCACCTCATAACCCTGCATCCTTTTTGTCCTGCAGAGTATGTCCTGTAAAGTGTTGTCAAGCGCGTGGCCTACATGCAGTGAGCCCGTTACGTTAGGAGGCGGTATGACTATTGAGTATTGAGGCTTTGAAGAGGAAGGGTCGGCCTTGAACAGCCCCTCGTCAATCCATTTTGTGTACCATTTGTCTTCGATCGGTCCTGGTTCGTATCCTTTGCCTAACACGGTCTTTTCGGATTCCATCCGTTTTTCCTCCTCGTTGGATACGCCTGGTGGCTGTATCCGGATCTATTTGCCCATCCCGACGGTCCGGCCGTTCCGGTTCCTCGGGTATACAGGTCATTTTTTCTTTTTTTCTTCCATGCGGTCCAGCTTTGCAATTTCCTTGAGAATATCTTTAATTCCCTCCCTGAGGGCTGACATCTCCTTGTCATTTGTACCCGAAGTAATGAAGGGTGGAAGTATCGAGTCAAGCCCGGCCCTCATATATTGCTGGTACAGTCCCTTCCTCTTCCCGGGAGATATTTTATCCCCTTTGGTAAAAACTACAAGCCTCGGAATGTCCATCTGATCAAGCCACGCAGTCAGCTCGTTGTCGTTGGGAAGAGGGCCGTGCCTGAAATCTATCAGATGTATTACGAAGCTTATCGGCCTGTCTGATGCGAAGTAGTCCTCTATCAGCCTCCACCATGTCCTGCGCTCGTCCATCCCCCTCGCGGCATAGCCGTATCCCGGAATATCGACAAGCGTGAAGTCTTCATCTCCGGTCATTACGCTGTAAAAGTTTATGCTTCTTGTCTTCCCCGGTTTAGAGCTTACCTTGGCGATCGTTCTTTCCAGAAGGGAGTTGATGAGAGTTGACTTTCCGACATTTGAACGTCCGACGAATACTATCTCGCTGTTTCTTGGCTCCGGTATCTGCTGCTTTGTAAAAGCGGTGCAGTAAAGTTCTGATTTCCATACTGTCATTTTTTATTCTCCTGCTTCAGCGCGAGCTGGAATACAGACGATATCTTAGAGACATAGTTGATCCTCATGCCGGACTTGATCCACTCACCCAGCTCGTCAACATCCGATTTGTTGTCTTCGGGCAGTATCAGCTTTTTAATGCCCAGTCTTTTTGCTGCAAGGATTTTTTCCCTTACGCCGCCAATAGGAAGAACGTCACCATGGAGAGTCATCTCCCCTGTCATTGCGTAGGAGACATCCACTTTTCTGCCCGTAAGTGATGAGCAAAGTGAAAGAGCAAGCGTGATCCCTGCCGAAGGCCCGTCCTTGGGAACGGCACCTTCAGGCACATGTATATGGATGTCCTTTTTCTTCCAGTCGATATCCTCTATCCCAAAGTCCTTTGCGTTTGACCTGAGGTATGCGAGAGCGGTCTGAGCCGATTCCTGCATTATGTCTCCAAGATTTCCGGTATAAGATACGTTTCCGTTTCCATCCATGACTGCCGATTCAATGAGGATCACGGACCCCCCTGTCTCAGTCCACGCAAGACCGAGTGCCGTACCCAGCGGATCTTCTTTAGGAATGCGCGTTGTATGGAGTTTTGGAGCCCCCAGCATTTTCTTCATAATTTCCTTAGTTATTCTGATAGGTTTGCCCCTTCGATCCGAAGATGAAGAATTTGCCATCTCCGCGGCAACTTTCCTTGCTATCTTTGAAAGCTGCCGGTCAAGGTTCCTGACACCGGCCTCCATTGTGTAGGCAGTAATTATGTTCCTTATCGCAGCTTCCGGAACGGTCATGTCTTTTCCGGTGAGCCCATGTTCTTTAAGTATCCTTGGAAGAAGGTGCTTTTTTGCGATCTTGACCTTCTCCTCTGCCACATATCCCGGAAGTGGTATTATCTCCATTCTGTCGAGGAGAGGCCTGGGGATCGTGGCTGTTGTGTTGGCCGTTGTTATAAACATTACCTTGCTGAGATCAAAGGATATCTCAAGAAAATTATCTGTAAAACTGCAGTTCTGTTCCGGGTCAAGTACCTCCAGCAGCGCAGCTGCCGGATCTCCCCTGAAATCATTGCCGATCTTGTCTATTTCGTCCATTAGGAGTACTGGATTGTTGGTCCCTGCAGCCTTGATCTTCTGAATTATCCTCCCGGGCAAAGCACCGACATAGGTCCTTCTGTGGCCGCGTATTTCAGCCTCGTCGCGGAGCCCTCCCAGCGACATGTTCACAAATTTCCTGCCCATAGTTCTGGCTATTGATTTGCCCAGGGAAGTTTTACCGACTCCCGGAGGCCCCACAAAGCAGAGGACCTGTGCCCTCATGTTATCGGCGGCCAATTTTCTTACTGCCAGGAACTCCAATATCCGTTCCTTGACCTCGTCAAGGCCGTAGTGATCCTCTTCAAGTACCTTCCTTGCGTCCTTCAGGCTGAGGTGATCCTCTGAGGAGATGTTCCAGGGCAGGTCGAGCAGCCATTCGATATATGTCCTTGCTACGGTCGCCTCCGGCGATATGGGTGCCATCCTTGCATAACGGTCAAGTTCGCGGACAACTTTTTCCCTCGCCTCTTCGGGCATATCAGCCTTTTCGGCCTTGACCCGCAGTTCCTCATTTTCTGAAAGAGGGCCGTCCTCACCAAGTTCCTGCTGTATTATCTTCATCTGTTCCCGAAGATAGTACTGTTTCTGCCCCTTGTCCATCTCGTTTCTTACCTTTTCCTGGATCTCATGCTCCATTTTGAGAAATTCATTCTCTCTCATCAATATTGCAAGGAGTCTGCGAAGGCGTTCGATAAGGTCAGATGTCTCAAGCAGCGATTGCTTGTCCTGATGCTTGAGAAGACTGTGAGATGATACAAGATCAGCAAAAAGGTCAATGTCTTCGATGTTTTCTGCCGAGTGTGAAACTTCGTCCGGGAGCTTCAGGTTGAGTTTTACATATGATTCAAACTCGGTGAGCACTGCTCTGCGCAGAGCCTCAGCCTGGTTAGTATGTGCGGTGTTTGTAGAGGGGATCCTCTCAAGTTCAGCTTCAAGAAAGCTGTCCCCCGATATGAAGTGTACCGCCCTGCATCTCCATCCCCCTTCAAGCACCGCTTTTATGGTGCCGTCAGGCATACGGACTGTCTGCAGGATTTTGCACAAGGTCCCTGTCGTGTTGAGGTCATCCGGATCAGGGTTCTCTATTGATGAATTTTTCTGGGCTGTAATAAATACCAGATGTCCTCTTGAGTTTGCCTCTTCAAGAGCACGGGCTGAACGGGGCCTTCCCACAAATAAGGGGGCTATGACACCCGGAAAAACTACCATATCCCTTACGGGTACCACAGGATGGATGTGCATGGATCAGACTGCTTCTTTCTCGTCTTTTGAAGAACGGATCGGCTTTTCTGATCCGTTTACAACTTCTTTTGTTACGGTCAGCTTCTTTATATCAGATGACTTTTCAGGAAGTTCGTATTGCATGTCAAGCATCAGCGATTCAAGAATAGTCCTGAGTCCCCTTGCTCCTGTATTGAGCTTTGCTCCCTTTTCAGCTATCGTGCGCACCGCATCGTCAGTGAATACAAGCTCGATCCCTTCCAGTGAGAAGAGTTTCCTGTACTGCTTAAGAGGCGCATTTTTCGGTTCGAGAAGTATCCTTATCAAGGCTTCTTCTGTGAGGGCCTCCAACGCGACCAGGACAGGCAGTCTTCCTATAAACTCCGGGATAAAGCCGTAAGAGCGAAGGTCGTCGGGCTGGACCTGCTTCAGAAGTTCATAGGACGAATCCTTGTTTAGGTTTTTGGTTAGATCTCCGCCAAAGCCGAGCGATTTCTGCGTAGTCCTCTTTGCTATTATCTTTTCAAGCCCGTCAAAGGCTCCTCCGCATATGAATAAGATATTGCTGGTATCCATTGGGATCATTTCCTGGCTTGGGTGCTTGCGTCCGCCCTTAGGCGGTATATTTGCCACTGTGCCTTCAATTATTTTGAGCAGGGCCTGCTGTACACCCTCGCCGGAGACATCTCGGGTTATTGAGACTGACTCGGACTTTCTTGATATCTTGTCTATTTCATCGATATATATTATGCCCCTCTGTGCTGCATCAATGTCAAAATCTGCCGCCTGCAGGAGCCTGAGGAGTATATTCTCAACATCTTCGCCCACATAGCCTGCCTCGGTAAGAGTCGTTGCGTCTGTCATGGCAAAAGGAACGTTAAGCATCTTGGCAAGCGTCTGGGCAAGGAGAGTCTTTCCGCAGCCGGTTGGCCCCAGAAGAAGCACATTGCTTTTGGGGAGCTCTACCTCATCGTCCTGAGTGCAAATGTTGGTTATTCTCTGATAATGGTTGTAGACGGCGACAGACAGGACCTTTTTTGCGTGGTCCTGTCCTATTACATACTGATCAAGGAATTCCTTGATCTCCTTAGGTTTCGGAAGGCTCTCCAAAACCGGGACAGATGAATAATCGGGCTTTGCTTTGCTGAGTGCGCTGTCCTTGAAGGAGGGTGCGGATTTTTCGTCCCTCAGTATCACATTGCAAAGCTGGATGCAGTCCGAACAGATAAATGTATTGGCAGGACCGGCTATCAGTTTGGATACCTCGTCCTGGCTTTTGCCGCAGAATGAGCATCTGAGTTTTCTGCGGTTATTGTTTTCTTTGTTTTGATTTTTCTCGTACATTATTAAGCACCTCTGTCAAATTGCCTTTATCGGCAATCATTGTTGGGCTGTATGCAGATTATAATCAGGGGACTCCTGACGGAATCCCCTAAAGTCTATCTTTTCTGTCAGCGCTTTTCGATTATTTTATCGACTATCCCGTATTCCATCGCTTCTTCGGGCGACATGAAAAAATCTCTGTCTGTATCTCTGTTGATTACTTCCAGCGGCTGTTTTGTATGTTTGGCAAGGATCTTGTTCAGCTGCTCCCTTGCATACAAAATTTCCTTTGCATGTATCTCGATTTCCGTTGCCTGTCCCTGTGCTCCGCCTGAAGGCTGATGGATCATTATCCTTGAGTTAGGGAGCGCGATCCTCTTTCCGTCTGCTCCTGCCGCAAGAAGGAAAGCTCCCATACTTGCCGCCAGGCCTGTGCATATGGTGGACACCTGGGGCTTAATGTACTGCATCGTGTCGTAGATGGCCAGCCCTGACGATATTACGCCCCCGGGACTGTTGATATATAAAAATACATCCTTCTCAGGGTCTTCGCTTTCAAGGAACAAAAGCTGCGCAACGATGAGGTTTGCCACATCATCATTTATCGCTGAGCCCAGAAAAATTATCCTGTCTTTTAAGAGCCTGCTGTAGATATCGTAAGAACGTTCTCCTCTGCCCGACTGCTCAACTACCATTGGAATCAACTGTGACATATCTCCGCTCCCTTTCTTAAATATACGATTGGGAATAAAATACTATTTATTCTCTTCAGTTTCTTCTGATTTGGGTTTATTTTCCTCTGCTTCTTTGACTATAACCTTTGTAACAAGGAAATCCACTGCCTTCCGGTTGCGGATCTTCTCGGCAAGTTCAAAAAGCCTTCCCCTGTCTTCGTAGATGTAGTCATGGAGCTTTTTGGGATCGATGCGTGATGCTATCGCCATGCGGTGGATTTCAGCATTAAGTTCCTCAGGAGTCCATTGGATGTCGTTTGCATCAGCAAGAGCTTCGAGGACAAGGGCTCTCTTTACGATCACTCTTGCGGCATCCTCAAGTTCATTTTCGTATCCTTCCTTGTCCATTCCGCTCTTTTCAAAGAATTCTTCCATTTCCATGCCGGAATCCTTTTTGATCCTCTGCGCCTGGTCATCCCTCATTGCTTGTTTCTGCCTTGCGATCAGAGTCTCGGGAAGTTCGACCTCGGAGAGGCCGCATAATTTATCCACTGCGGAGTCCTTCAGGCTGTCAAGACTGTGCTGTTCGGCTGCAGCTTTCAGCTGGGACATCACTTCTTCTTTGAATTCATCTACTGTTTTGTGCTTTGATTGAGTGATCTCAATTACAGTTTCGTCAGTAAGTTCAGGTGTGACCCTTTTCATTATTCCAAGGACCTCTATATCATAGCGCATTTTCTTTCCGGCCAGATCCTTGTTCTGCGGGTCGTCCTCGACGGAAAACTCTACAGTTGCGGTATCTCCGGGTTTTTTGCCTATGATCGCCTCAACCACTTCGGGTCTCATGTTCTGCTGACCGAGGTGGATCTCGGTCTTCTGGTCGCTTTCAACAGGTGAAACGTTTCCTTCGGGATCTACAACAGAGGAAGTGTATTTTACCGAAACGTAGTCATCCCCGGTGATCTCCCTCTCCTCATAGGTGGGAGCGAGTTCGCTGCGTGATTCTAAAAGGCGCACGATATTCTCGTCCCTCATCGCTTCTGTGGCTTCAAAAAGGGTCTTCTCGGCCTCTATGGCTTCAATGTCAGGCAGAGTGACATCGGGAGTGACCTCAAATGTCACCTGCAGTGAGAATGGCTCGCCATCTTTGAGGTCGCCCGGTTCAAGTCTGGGTTCGGCTATAAGGTTCAGTTCATATTCTTCGATCATTTTATCGATGGCTTCGGGGACAATTTTTTCTAAAGCTTCGGCGCAGATCCCCTTCATGCCGAAATAGAGCTCTATTGTCCTGCGGGGTACGTGTCCCTTGCGGAAACCTTTGATGTTTGCCTTCTTCGATAGATCTTTTATCGTTTTATCTATTGCATTATTGACCTGTTCTGCATCGAACTCGGCCTTCAGAACGATAATATTTTTTTCCTGTGAAACTACCTCTGTCTTCAATTTATACTTCCCCTTTCAGTTTGCCTTTTGCTGACAATAACCGTGATATTCTACCACAGAGCCATAAATGGCACAACATCGGCCGGACTGTATCCTGTATAGCATAACACCTTCACATATATCAGTGAAGGTGTTATGCGCTCAGGTTAATTTTTCAAAATGCATGCTCCGCGCTTTATCTGTAAATTTTTATCCTCTCTTCAAGAGGCATTACCTCTTTTTCTCCCGGTTTGTCCGTCGGCTTGCCGAAAGGCATCTGAGCGATCAGCTTCCACTTTACGGGGATGTCCCATTCCTCTTTCACTGAATCGTCAATTACCGGATTATAATGCTGCAGCGAAGCGCCAAGGCCCTCGGCCGAGAGTGCCGTCCATATCACGAACTGGTGCATGCCTGCCGAATGGTCGGACCAAATAGGGAAGTTGTCTTTGTAAAGGGGGAATCTTTCCTGAAGACCCTCGACAACACTCATATCCTCGAAGAACAAAATTGTCCCATATCCGCTCCGGAAGGATCCGTCTATTTTATCTTCGGTTTTCTTGAATGCTTCAGCCGGAACGATCTTTCTCAGCTCGTCTTTAACGATGTCCCAGAGCCTGTCGCTTTGACCGCCAAAGAGTACCACCAGCCTTGCTGTCTGTGAGTTAAATGCCGACGGTGTATGCGTAACAGCCTCTTTTACAATCTCGAGGATCTTATCTTCACTTACTGTTTTATCCTTGGAAAGGCCGTAATGAGTTCTTCTCATTTTAACTGCATCAAAAAATTTACTCTCCATTTATTATCCCCCCTGATCAATTTATGCTGTTGCTTCAATATGAAAAACTAAATCTTGTTATCGATTCTAATATTTTATATGCTGGCAATATATCATTATTAAATAATTAAAGCAATTGCAGATATGCTTATTATAAGTTTTATGACTGTTATGAAAACTGCGATTTGACAGCAGTCTGAAATTAAAGGAACAGCAGGAAAAAAATGAAATATTTGGGAATTGCATTTCCGCAGATTTGATGATTAAGCATAAAAAAGATCCCCTGCAAAGCAGGAGATCTGATATTATCTGGAGCGGACAACGGGATTCGGACCCGCGACCCTCAGCTTGGGAAGCT
>DAITML010000009.1:0-36013 GCA_036835165.1 Synergistaceae bacterium
GTAGGGCAGACTCTTATGCAGTTTACGCATCCCTGACATGCTTCTTTTGATACTTTTATACTATGTTCCATGCGGTTCGCTCCTCCGTAACAGCCGGCATTCAGCTGGGCATCTGGCAACGGCTGGATTCAATAACTGCATTTCTCAGGACGTCCGGCGTTAAGGCCGATGACCTCTGACCGGATCTGAAGTAAACTGATATCTGGAATTGGTCGGGACAGCTATATTTGGAAAGTCCCTTAAAGCTTCTATTTGTTGAAAAATACCGTTGATCTGAGTATTGTACATACTCCGGGGGTCGACTCTATCTCAAAGAGATCAGAGTTTCGCTTTATGTTGGGAAGACCCATCCCTGCGCCGAAGCCCATCTCCCTTGCCTGGTTGGAGGCAGTTGTATACCCCTCTGTCATGGCCTGATCTATGTCAGGGATCCCGGGTCCTTCGTCCTCAGCTGTTATTTCGAGCCGATCTTCAGATATGACGGCCTTAAGAATGCCGCCGTTTGCGTGGATTACCAGGTTTATCTCCGCTTCGTATGCGATGACAGCAGCTCTTCGGCATACATCTGACTGTATGCCAAGCATCTTGAGGGTGTTTTTAATATTGTTTGAGGCAGTTCCTGCCGTCATAAAATTGTTACCCTCGATCCTGTATTCCATACATACAGGAGCAGCCATATTGCTATGCCTCCCGCGGCTGTGGCACGTAACTGGGTTTTACACCTGCTGTGAAAAGCCTTCCGCAAACCTCATAGAGACTGTATTTGGTCAGCAGTACCGGTATCCCGCTCTCCTTAGCGAGGTTCACGGTCTCTTCAAGGGGGATCTTGCCCCTTACGAATACCACGGCAGGAAGGTCAAGCATCTGCGCTGTCCTGACTATCTGAATGTTGGTAAGCCCCGTAAGAAGAAGCGATCCCGGTGAGCAGAATGCAAGCACATCGCTCATAAGGTCGCATGCATATGCGCAGGGAACGTTGATTTCCCCCAGATCTATGTCAGAAATTACCTCCGCGTTGATTATACCGGCCAATTCTTTTAGATTCATTTTTTGACATCCTCCTATAGGCTTTCTCTTTGTATTTTTGCATTGTTGTGACATATTAATTTTACCGCTTTGCGCAAAAAATAACAAGCTTTACAAAACATGAGTGGACAACCTCTTTTGTCATGATTTTTTGCTATAAATTTTAAGTATAACGACCCATTCTAATCCAAGAATGTGTTTTTATTGATGTTCTTCCTTCTTAGCCGAAAAGCGGATCTGTGCTTTCTCCCATTTTATCTCATCAAGGTTTTCTTTGATATGTTCCTTAAGCCAGAGACCGACCTCAGGCGAACGGAGCATTTCTCTCTCCCCGTCCAAAGCATCTATTATCTCATCCGTGTCCAGGACGAATTCTCCGTTATCTGTTCTGTGACGATATATCCACCGGATCTCCGGGGAACCCATTATGAGAGCCATCAGAGAGGCGGGGATGTCTCCCAACGGCGGCCTGTCTATGCTGCTCATAATGAATGAAGCTGTAGTTTTTGTCCCCTTACCCGGTTCAGAAACGATCTCCAGGCCGCCGCCGCAGAGTTCCGCAGATTGTTTGAGAAAGGGCAGTCCCATACCGACTCTCCTGGTGGTCCTGGTTGTTGTGAAGGGGTCGGTGACTTTTGACATAAATTCTTTTGTCATGCCCCTGCCGTTATCTTCTACAGAAAAGGAGAGCCTGTCGGCGGACTTATCTTCGATGATCTCGATCCTGACCTCTGTAGCCTCTGCCATCACACTGTTTTCAGCTATATCAAGCACATGTGCGGAAAGATCTTCAAGCAATCCATTCAACCTCCGATATCTGTTCTTTCCCGACCGTTGAATTTTATCCGCTCGGGGACGCTGTATACGTTGAACCGTCCGTTCCTTGCAAAGCCTATCAGCGTCATGTTGCAGCGCCTCGCAGCATCCGCACCATCTGCCGTTGCGGCTGAAATGCTTGCCATCAATGGAATTTTGGCCCCCGCTCCCTTAAGGACCATGTCCTCCGGGAGCCGGCCTGATGTAATAAGTCCGACCCGGCATGTTTTCATTTTGTTTTTCAGGAGCCAACCGACGGCCTTGTCTACCGCGTTGTGCCTGCCAACGTCCTCCGTCCTGAAAAGCAGATCTCCCTGAGGTGATACAAGAGCTGCTACGTGTACGCTTCCTGCCGTTTTAAAGAGCGGGGCTTCACCTATCCAGTCTATCCCCGACATAACTGTATCGAAAGATATCTGCCATTTGACAGGAAGTATCTCGGGCTGAAGAGCTGAGTTCCTTTTTTCTTCCAAAAAGGCTCCTGATGCTGTATGAAGGAATCTTGCTTCAAGTTTCCAGCCTTCGCGCCTCCTCGTCCTTTCAACAATTATTCTGCCGTCTTCTATTTTGATCGAACCGATATCATCCATGCTTTCTATCATCCGCCGGCAGTAGAGGTTTCCAAGTGCCCACAGCTCCTCCTCGCCGGGCGTGAAGATCACGACGGCTTCACGTGAACCGTCTACCTCAAGGATCATCCGTTTTTCGACTATCATGTCATCGTCGACCCTTTTTACGGTCCCGTCGCTGAACATCCTTGAAATTTCTCTCTTTTCTGTCCGATGGTCCATCGCTGACCCACCTCTTTCAGCCTTTGTGCGTATATAAACTGCCGCTTACATTTTACTACACCAGAGCTGTAAATTTCCCCACACATCGGCATGGATTTCGACTATACTACTCCATGTTCCGAACTTATCTGTCAACGATCCTCCCGTCTCAAACAAGGATCATAGAAAGAAGAGATATTTTGATGTCCGAAAAGAATGAACTCCCTGTCAATAGAGCGAGGCCCAGGGATTACATCATTATCCTCGCCGCAATTACGATATGGAGCGCAAGTTTCGCCGGAATGAAGGTCGCAGTGGAACAGGCCCACCCATTGATCGTGCTTTGGATGAGGCTTGGTATTTCCATCCCTTTCCTTTTCGCCGGTTCGTATATGCAGAAAACGTTCCGTATCCCTTCAAGGCAGGAACTCCTTCCTCTTCTTCTGATGAGCTTCCAGGGGATATTTCTGGTGCTTGCGCTGCAGAACTTCGCGATGAAGACGGCAAGCGCATCGACTGCAAACTGGATAATTATATGTTCCCCTGCCTTTGTCGCACTTCTTGGATGGCTCTTCCTGAAGGAAAAGATCTCTCCAATGGGTTTTGCAGGTCTGTTCATCTCAGCAATAGGAGTCATGGTGGTTTTACGCCTTGGAACAGCTACGGGGCCAAAGGGATCGGGATCTTTCGGGACTGTCGGCGATCTGCTGATACTCCTATCTTCGCTTAACTGGTCCATATTCCTCGTCTTTTCAAAAAAGGTCCTTAAGGATGACCTTAACTACAGCTTTGTCCTCTTCTGGGAGATGTTTTTCTCCTTCTTATATGCAACATGCGCACTGCCCCTCTTCGGATGCGACATTTCCGTGATCGGGTCATTCACCCGGAGCACCTGGACGGCCGTCACTTTCCTGGGGGCAGGAGCTTCCGCCGGAGCATATTTTTGCTGGTTCCACGGCCTCTCCGTTCTCCCCGTGTCAAAGATCGTTGCTTTCCAGTTCCTGCAGCCTTTCGCCGGGGCGGTGATCGCATTCCTCCTTCTTGGAGAGCGCTTCACCATCTGGCTTTTTGCCGGAGGGATAACCATAATTTACGGCGTATACCTTGTAAACAGAAAATAGACCGGAATGCCCCGTTCCGCAACAGGAGGATAAAATCAAAGCAATGGCTGACGGAGTAAGAGAAGACATACAGACCAAAGAAGCCTCTTTTTATCATTACGCGATGATACTTGCGACAGTTACTATATGGGGAGGAAGCTTCGCCTCTACCAAATATGCCCTTGCACAGGCCGAACCAATGGTCATAATGTGCCTCAGGCTGCTTATTGGGATGCCGGTGCTGCTTGCAGGCTCCCTGTTGGAGGGGTCACTCAGGCTCCCGACAAAAGGTGAGGCTGCAGCACTTTTCCTTATGGGGTTCCAGGGGATATTCTTCCATCAGACCATCCAGAGCTACGCAATGAAGACGGCGGGCGCGGCAAACGCAAACTGGATGATGATAGCCACGCCCGCGCTTGTTGCAATCCTTGGCAGGGTCTTCCTAAAAGAGAGGATATCCGCAAGGGGGATATGCGGGATGATCCTTGCAGCCTTAGGAGTCGGGCTGGTCATAGGACGCGGTACGGTCGTCGATCACAATGCAGGCAGTTTCGGCAGCATCGGGGACTTGATAATGCTTCTCTCTGTCCTCAACTGGGCAGTCTTCCTTATCTTATCAAGGCGTGTCCTGAAAAAAGACCTTCCGCCGGCCTTTGTGATATTTTGGGAGATGCTCTTCGCTCTTTTGTCAGCGGTCCCCTTCACATATCTCACAGGAAGCGATTTTTCTGTGATACCTTCTTTCACTCACGGGACCTGGGGGGCACTGATCTTTCTGGGGGCATTTTCATCAGCACTTGCATATATCTTATGGTTCAAGGCCCTCGCGATATTTACCGTCGCCAAGGTCGCCGTATTTCAGTTCCTTCAGCCAATGGCAGGAGTTGTTATAGCATATTTCCTCGTCGGAGAAAGGTTCACTCCATGGCTTTTTGTCGGAGGGGCAATGATCCTGTGCGGAGTATGGCTTGTAAACAGGAAATAATCGGTTTTTCAGGCAATTGCCGCGGCTGTTTTACCTCAAAGTCAGCTAAAGTCATTTTCTTACGTCTTTTTTCGGCTGTTCCATAAGAGAATAGTCATTAAAGATTTGGGCTGAGATAAGTATCTCTTCTCCGCCCAACAGGACAACATTACCCACACTCTGATAAGAGCAGACGGGCCTCTCTCTCAGTTGCCGGATACAACCTCCTTTACGCCATTTTTTAGAAGCCATTCTCCGGCCCTGTCGCAGATGTCACCCTGGAGTATCACATTGCCTTCCTCCACAAAAGACCCGCAGCCCAGCCCCTTTCTCATCTCTCTTGCAAGCTTTTCCCTGTCGACCGCTGAACCCCTCGGTATGATGACAGCAGTGACGGTCTTTCCCTTTCTGCCCGCAGTCTGCCTTTGGAGCGAAACCTTTGAAAGGCTTGAAATGCCGCTATCCCCTTCGCTTTTGACAGAGGTTTTCTTCTGTGGACATTTTTCTTCAGGACGGATGATCTGCTCTTCTTGCCCAACCTTTTCTTTTCCAACTATAGACCCTAGTGACAGACTCAGGATCTCTTCACCGCCAATCGTAAAGCCATCTCCGGAGGCAAGTTTTTTATTCTTTTTTTCTGACGGCATTTTCTGCTCCCTCTTTTTTGGCTTAAAATAGGAAAAGATATACTGCTTCGCCTGTTATGATTATATACTTTGGAGGGCTGCTGAATGTCAGAGCCGGATGCCGCTGTTTTTTTGGATAATTTTTATTCCGCACTTAGGATGCTAGGGGGAAATCCCGGGGGAAGTATGCTTGAGCTGCGTTCCGGAGCCGGAGCCTTTTCGACGGGACTGCCTTTTGCCGGTGAAAATTACGCTCTCTTCGACAGTGCCATTTCTGTAAAAGAACTCTGCGGGGTACTGGATTTCTATGACGATAGAAACCTGCCTTTCATTGCACTGCAGCTGCCAAAACTCCGGGGAAAACTGTCATCGGAGCTGGAAAAGAGAAAGATCTCTCCCAGGGCAACATATCTTGCGATGTCTATCGGAACCCTTCCTCCAAAAGGGAAGCAGGATCCCATGGTGACAAAAGTAACCATCGATACTGAGGCAGAAAAGTGGGCTGAAGCGGCATGGACAGGATTTGACGGAGACATTCCGGTCCCGGACGGCTATTTGGAATTTTCACAATATTTGCTTCGCTGTCCGGAAAACAGCCTCTTCTTTCTTGAAAGGGAGGGCCTTCCGATTTGTTCAGCCCTGCTCCATTCGACAGAAAGCAGCTGCGGCCTTTACTATTTTGCCACAAGGCCCGAGGCCAGGAGGCAGGGCCTGGCTGCAAGGCTTATGGATTCATTGAGAGAGTATGCATCCCGTCATTCTGAGGATATGGTCCTTCTTGCAACTGAAATGGGGGCCAAAATGTATAAAAGATACGGCTTCAGGGAATTGTTTGAAGTTCCGGTCTTTTCGGCTTCAGATGAATTCTGATCCATTAAGGAATAGAAAATTGAAAGGGGAAAAATGATGGATAAGCTTGAGAAATTTTGGAGGGACGCCCCTGCCGGATACATAGTATGTACCGAAACCGGAGCGACAAAAAATATGGTGCTCAACGCGATAATAGACGGCGCAAGGGATCTTGATGCACTCAGAAAAACCGTCCCTCTCTGCAGGGATGATTCCTGTTCTGCAAAAAATCCTTCCGGCAGAGGATGCTCTGAAAATGCCGAGATGCTCATCTCAATATATGCGCCGATATATGAGTTCATGAAGGAGGGGCACTCCAACGATCATGAACATGGCTCCGACTGCAGCGGCAAGTCTTCAGGCACCTGCGGCAGCTGCAAACTCTGCAATTAAACAGAGACTCCTGCTAAATACAAGGATGATGGGGCTGCTTTAAGCAGCCCCATTTGATTTAAAGCTTTTCAATTTTTCCGGCGGCCTCCCTGAGCCATCCCGAACTTTCATTTTCTATCTCTCCTGCATCGCAAAGGGATGCTATTTGAGGATCTATCGGTATGCTTGCAAGGAAGTCTATGCCGTGCCTCTCTGCTGTCTCTTTTACACAGCTGTCGCCGAAGATCTTTATCTCTTTTCCGCAGTCGGGGCATATCACAGAGCTCATGTTCTCAACTATCCCAAGTATCGGAACATTCATCTGCTCCGCCATCCGCACCGCCTTCTCAACTATCATTGAGACAAGTTCCTGCGGGGAAGATACAATGATTATGCCGTCTACCGGGAGAGACTGGAAGACCGTAAGAGGTACGTCCCCTGTACCGGGAGGCATGTCGACAAACATGAAGTCGACTCCGGTCCAGATAACATCACTCCAGAACTGCTTCACCACCTCCGCAACAGCAGGTCCTCTCCAGATTACAGGAGTGGTCTTGTCTTCCACGAGAAGGTTTATCGACATTATGTCTATTCCTGTTTTTGTCGTAACCGGGAGGATGCCTGACTCATTCGCCCTTGCCATTGCAGAGAGTCCGAACATTTTTGGTATTGACGGGCCGGTTATGTCGGCATCAAGTATGGCAGCCTGGTGGCCCCTTTTTTGCATCTGAACAGCCAAAAGTGAAGTGACAAGCGACTTTCCCACGCCGCCCTTTCCGCTCACGATCCCGATAACCTTGTCAACACTGCTGAGTGGGTTGGGTCTAGCCCTGAAATCCACCGGTGCTGTTCTTGACGAACAGTCTTCTCCGCAGCTTCCGCATTCATGCGTGCAATTTTCATGTTCAGTCATCTTCTGCATCTCCTTGTATTCATTTAATATATCCATGTCTGAATCGGCAGTGGCTGCATTCCCTCTTGCCCTTGCACCGTGCCTCTGACAATTCGAAATGTCCTCCGTCTATCCTGATCTCCCTGCCCAGACAGAGAGCCTCGGCAATTTTTTTGTGAGCAGAGTAGAGTATCCTCTGAAGGGTCCCCCTTGATATGTTCATCAGCTCTGCGGCCCTATCCTGATCCATCGACTCAAGGTCACACAATCTTATCGATTCTACTTCCTCGATCGTGAGGACAGTGACATCATCTGCGCTGCCTTCAGGTATGAAGCGCAAATTTTCGGGTATACTGCATACTCTCCTGCTCTTTATCTCTCTTGGCAATTTGATCCTCCGTTTACGTGCATATGCACACTTGAAAAGAATATTACCGAAACTGCCATACGTCAAGGATTTTTAAATCAAGCGGAAGCCATCAATATACCGTAGCATCTTGATAAAATGATGATGTAAACATATATATTACTCGCCGGCGTTTATGCATTCAGTAATCAGAGTCTCACTACTGATGACAGATTTTAATTTTTTGTGTATTCTGACAACTAGAAAACGCCCCGTCCGCTATAGCAATTGATTATACGATCTACAGAAATCCAGGTGCAAGGAAACGAGTTCCAGATTCCCGTATCGCAGTTCAGTTACAAAGCGGCGTAAGTCCGGATCATCTGCAGAGACCGGAGCGGGGCGTTAGAAGACAGAAAAGAGTGGGGCTCTCACAGGAGAGCCCCACTCGTTATTTGCATGAAATTGGGGCATCTAGAAGCGCTGGCTTAGCAACATTTGTGGTCCTGCGCGTCGACGTATTGACATACGCCTTAGCTTGAACCACCGCATGTTGCGTCGCCATCATCTCCGATCTGCCCCAATTGCAGAGTAATTATCCCTGAGGAAATAAGTTCACGGACATACGCCTTCTTGTCGTTTCGGTATGGATCTGCACCCCCGGGGCCCATTCTTTTGAATTTGGTTCCGATATTTTGGTGTACATAAAACTTGGGCCTGTGGATCCCGGCTCAGGCCCATACCGGGATGACGGAGAGGGGCAATTGGGGCAGAGAACGGATGATGAGGACGCAATGCGAAGCGGGCACTCGTGAAAGCGTATTCCAATACGTCGTAGCGAGTGCCCGCAAGCCTTGCTAAGTCAGCGCCGTTATATGCCCAAATTGCCTGTTATTTCGGAGCTTTTTTGACAAGTGCGTTTAGACTGTTTACAAGTTCTTTTATCCTCTTATCATTTGCCGGTTTCTTCAGTGCGCTTTCAGCCGAAACGTCCCTGCCCCAGTAAGCCCTGTTGGCATCCCTGTTCTGGTTAAGCACGGAACCCTCAAACGACATGCCGGCAAAGAGCCCCTTAGACATGGAATAACTGTAGATGGAGGCTTTGGCCCTGCTGTCTGTGGCTGCGGATGCATCCCTGCCGACCGGACCTGCTGCTATCGCTACATCAGCACCAAGCTTGAAACTGTTTCCTCCCGTGAACGCCCTGAGGCCATCTTCATTGGTTATGACAAGAACAAGCCCAACAGACTGTGCGCCGATCTGTATCCCTATTGATGCACCCGACAGGCTCATGAAGGAGGGACCGTTCCATGTGCCGTTCGGGTTCCTTAAAAGGACCAGGCCTTCCCCCACCTGACCCCCTATCATAAGCCCGGCCTTTGTGACAGCAGGGAAGATAGCGACTCCCTTTCCTGACTTTATCACATCTGCCATGCTCGCAGAGTCGTCCTGAGCCGTCATTTCCCGCACAAGCTCCGCAGAAAGCCTGATCCTTCTCTCGTGGCCTTTTTCTTCTGCAAAGGCGGAGATACCTGAAGAAAATAGGATAGCTGACGCCAGGATAAGCATCATCATTATGGATCTGGGCATTTTGATCATGAATATTCCCCCTGCTCATAGTCTTTTAAAGATGTACTTACTTTTATACCACAAGTATTGGCAATTACTATGTAAAAAGCACTATAATAAAGAGCAGATAAGCACACACAAGGCGGTGGCTCATGTATGGAAAACAAGATATTCGCTCCCTGGAGGATGGCTTATATCCTTTCAAATTCTGATGACAACAAACAAAAGGAGCCAGGATGCATCTTTTGTGAATTTCCCAAAATGAACGAAGACGAAATAAACCTGATCCTCCACCGTGGCAAAGAATGTTTTGTTATCCTTAACGCATTCCCATACAACCCGGGACATTTGATGGTCGTACCCTACCGCCACACCGCAGACATGCCGGGCCTGACGACAACGGAACTGGCAGAAATGATGTCGCTCTGCCAGACATCGCACAGGGTTCTGACAGAGGTGATGAACCCGCACGGGTTCAACTTAGGCATGAACCTCGGAAAAGTAGCGGGGGCCGGGATCGATCAGCACCTTCACATGCATGTCGTACCCCGCTGGAACGGCGACACCAACTTCATGCCGGTCCTGGGTGAGGTACGCGTAGTATCAGAAGCTCTTAATTCAACCTGGAAAAGGCTTAAGGAAAAGTGGCCGAAGTAGATCAAAGCTTTGCCTTTATAGCTCCCGCAAAGGAAATTGACGTTGAGATCGCAGTCAAACGATCCCGCTTTATTGGCTCTCTCAGAATAGCCCTGGAACCTGATGAGGCCGCCGAAAAGATAAAGGTTTTCCCGGAGTCGTTCCCTAAGGCAAACCATCATTGTTGGGCCTACAGGATCGGGACGGAGAATGTGATCGAACACTGCTCGGATGCAGGAGAGCCCGCCGGAACTGCGGGGCGCCCGATTTTAGGTATGTTGAAGAGGCATTCCCTACGCAACACGCTCCTTGTAGTGACCCGATATTTCGGGGGGGTCAAGCTTGGGGTAAGGGGACTCATTGAAGCTTACGGAGAGGCTGCCGAACTTGCAATAACAGAAGCGGGGGCTGTAGAGATGGAGCTTAACCTTTCGCTTGACCTCTCCTGTGCCTATGAACATTCAAAAACTCTCTCCACCTCGCTGAAAAAATGGGGATTCGGGGAAGACCGGGTCTCTGCTCTGTACTTGGAGGCCATTAATATCAGCCTTTATGTACCATGTTCGGAAAAAGCGGAGATAGCCCCCTTGCTTGAAGAGATGCTTTCAAGGGGTTTGCTTCAGAAGCTCGAATGGGGCAAAGTTCCTGTTCCGAGGCCCAGGGTCTGACAAAAAATTATCCTTTGCCAATATATTTTTTGACGTATCACCGCTCCTCAAGCGGCCTTCTTTTCCGAGCAGCCTGCCGAAAACTGCGGCAAATCAAATTTCCGGCGGAACATTCATTTTGTAAAACCTGCCCCTGGGAGCATTTTCATCTTCTTCAGGATATCTCTCAAACAAACCGGAAACTTACAGGATGCCAAAGACTCCATGCTTATACAGGCAATTTTACTATTGTAAATCAGCGTTTAGGATAACAGAATGATCAGCAGCGAAAGGAGTGATTTTATGAAGAGGACGGTTGTCATTGCAGCAGTAATATTTCTCTTGCTTGCCCTGCCGGCTTATGCGGAAGTCTGCGCAACCACTCCCGCGGCAGAAGAACAGACTGAAGAAAATGGAATCCCCCTTAAGCTTATAAACACTTCGGGGACCGATATCAATGGGATCTTCATATCTGAAACCGGAAGAAATGCCTGGTCCAAAAACCTCCTTAAGGTCAGTCCTCTCAAAAACGGAGAGGATGCGAGCCTTGATATCAAAAGGGAGAAAATACTAGGACTGACAGATATCAGGATAATATATTCCTCCGGCGGAGAGAGGATATGGATAAAACTCCCGATACTCGAGATTTTTGAGATAACGCATAAGAAAAACGGAGAGCCTGCTTACGAACGAATAAAACTTGGCGCCTGATAGAAAAAAGCCCCGCGGCGCGGGGCTTCATTTTTTCAGATTCTGACCGGATCCTTACTCTGCGGACCCGGCTTTCTCATAATATTGTCCCATAAGTTTTTTCCAGTCCACGTTTTCATCGAGCAGGTTAGGGCATGTGCTGTCCGGGTAGAACCATTTCCTTCCCAGCCCCATAAGTATCTGCCACCAGTCATGCACATCGGGTATCAGGATCTCCCCCTCGGGTCCTATCCTTCTCAGCTCACGGTAGACAAGCGCCACGATCTGGCTTTCGTCCATGGCAGCAGTCGTTTTGGCATAAAACTCGATCGTATAAAAGTATGAACAGGCTCCAAGCTGGTAGAGTATCTCCGTCCACTTTGGTGAGATCCTGCTGGTTCTGGCAAGGACCATCTGCTTTTTGCTTCCGGAACTTTTGTGGTTCACTACGAAAAGTATCTTATCCGGATCTATGTGGCGCAGTTCCTCATATTTTGCTATTAGAGCCTCTGCTATCGGTCTGATCCTATTGTTGCATATTTCATAATCAAACTCTGAACCGGCTTTCTCTGTCATCTAAATTCCTCCTGTTATCGGATCATGGCCTGGCCAAACAAACCCGTCAAATTATATCACCAGACTACATGATTTCCTGGAAAATGCATATTTTAGGGCTGATCTATTATAAAAAATGAGTATTAAGCAATTGATTAAATCTGACTATTAATTTATTAAGCTCCTCTGCAGCACAGGAAAGATTTCTTTCCACTCAATCTTTAAACATCGAGATCCGCTCAAAAAAAAAGAGGGACGTATTCCCCGTAAGGGATGCGTCCCGCATAGTCGTCCACATATGGCCTGTAATAGGGTTTAGTCTGTTTCAGGTCTGTTTTGAGCCTTGTTCTTCCTTAGGAATGTCGGTTCGTCAAGCTCCTCTGAAGCCGTCCTTGAGAAAATATCTGTTTCCTGCAGGACGTCCTCCTTCTGCTCAAGCCAGGATGGTCCTCTTTTGGCTTCCGATGCGGGAGCAGTTTCTGCCTCTTTGGCCATGGCTGCCGTATCCATAGCGGGCTCATGCCAAACCGGTCTCCGCGGTTCATTTTTGAATATCGGCCTCTGTGGGCTGAGAGGCGGTTCTATGAAGGGAGTACTGTTTTCTGAACGCTCATCTTCAAAGCCGGTCGCAACTATGACAATTTCCACATCGCCCTCCATCTCACCGGCTTCAGAACAACCCCAGACAAAGGTCGCATCTTCAGATATGATCTCTTCAATATATGAAGCAGCCTGCTGGACCTCGAAGATCCCCAGATCTTCCCCGCAAGTAATATTCATAAGGACTCCCTTAGCGCCATGCATTGAACATTCCATGAGCGGGCTTTCAAGCGCTTCCCTGAGGGCGTTTTCGATCCTGTTTTCCCCTTTGGCACATCCCACACCCATAACAGCGATCCCTGCATGCTTCATAACAGCCTTGAGGTCAGCAAAGTCAACATTTACCATGCCCGGCCTGGTAACCAGGTCTGTAACACCTTGTACCGCCTGCCTGAGGACTTCATCGACCATCGAGAAGGACTCACTCAGCGGAGTCTCCTTACGGCAGATCTGAAGAAGCCTGTCGTTAGGAACGATAATCAGCGCATCCACACAGTTGCGAAGCTTGGCTATGCCCTCTTCGGCGTAGCGCATCCTTCTGGCACCCTCAAACATAAAGGGTTTGGTGACTACAGCAACGGTCAGTATGCCCATTTCTTTGGCGGTCTGGGCAATTATCGGAAGGGCTCCTGTTCCGGTTCCGCCGCCCATTCCGGCTGTCAGGTAGACCATATCTGATCCCTTGAGGTACTCCCTGATCTCAGAAAGTGATTCCTTTGCCGCCTGTTCGCCGATGTTGGGCAGGGCACCTGCTCCCAGTCCCTTTGTGACCCTTTCTCCAAGTACGATCTTATTGCGGCTGAGTGACATGTCCAGGCTTCTTATGTCTGTGTTCACTGCAAGGATGTCGACGCCCTCTATGCCTTTGCTTATGATGTGGTTGAGCGCGTTGCCCCCTCCCCCCCCTACAGCTATTACTTTTATGGATTCTCTGCGGGCGGTTTCAGATCTATTTTGTGTCGAAGGGGTATTAGCTTTTGATGTCCCTTCAAATTCATCGGGATAAGGATAGCAAAGCTCTTTTGCCGGTATACTCAATTGTCCACCACTCCCGTTTGCTGTTGATGTATAATCAGAACATTTCCAACACCATTATACAACAGAGGAGAGAGGCTCGGTTGGATTTTACCGAAGAAAAATGTAAAAGAAAGGATAATTTTCAGGGCGACCGCGCTGCATTTATCTTTTTCATGGCAGTTTTTGCCCTGCTTGCATGGCAGGTCACACATCCTCTGATGATGGCAATTATTTGGGCCGGAATGCTTTCATTTATAGTCCAGCCGGTCTACCTTCATTTGACAGGCCTGGCGGGCGGACGTTTCAGAAATATCTCTGCCGCTGCCGCACTCTGTCTTGTTGCTGTTCTCTTCATAATTCCGCTCATTTACATAATAGCCTCACTCGGAAGTGAGATATCAAAAATTATCGGCGCCATCACGGATTTCATTTCAAGAAACGAGATAAACCAGACTAAGGACCTTGTTGATCTGATCCCCTCATGGTTCCCTGACTGGCTTAAGGATTATCTAAAAGATTTTCTTCTGGATTCCGGATCTGTAAGGGATTTTGTTCAAAGAACGGCACAGTGGATAGGAGGATATCTCACCAACATATCCAAAAGCCTTATCCACGGGGTTTCTTCGATCCTGATAGAGATGGTACTTGTGATGATGGTCTCGTTCTTTTTCATCAGAGACGGGGCAGGTATCATTGAATACATTAAGAGCGTAACGCCGCTCTCTGAAGATGAACGGACCATGTTCTTCTCCCGTACCAAACGGCTCCTTAATTCGGTTATTTTCGGCATATTGCTGACCGTGGCCATCCAGGCAGTGCTGGGCGGCATCGGATGGTGGTTCGTCGGACTCAGCAGCCCTGCGTTCTTTGGGATGCTGATGTTCTTCTTCGGCATGTTTCCGGCAGGGACTTCGATAGTCTGGATACCGGGGGGAATATATCTGCTCCTTTCGGGAGACGTAAAGGGAGGGATTATGCTTCTCGCGTGGGGATCGATCGTGGTGGGGACTGTGGACAATCTTCTGCGCCCATTCCTCATCAGCGGAGGAAAGGCCAAAGGAAACGGTGAAGATATCCCGACGCTGCTTGTGATACTGGGACTCTTCGGAGGGGTAATAAAGTGGGGTTTCCTGGGGGTCTTCCTGGGACCGCTTATTTTAGTACTTTTCCTCCTGATCTTTGACCTCTACCGCACCCGCTGCTGTCTGAAGAGAGATGGGGACACCACATCATGACATACGACCTAAGCACTTTTGCAACAGCCGCGTCCATTGCAATGGACGCTTTCTCGGTCTCTGTCTGTATGGGCATATGCCACGAAAAGCTTAACAGGCGGGACGCCCTTACACTGGGGGGTGCTTTCGGCATTTCACAGTTCGGTATGCCCCTAATCGGAGCATTGATCGCTGCCAACATCACAGGACTTCTCAACAGCTGGGCTCCTTGGATAGGAGCAGCGCTGATAGTATGGGTGGCAGTGAACATGATAAGGGAGGCATATCTTGGGAAGGACAGGACAAATTCCTGTATGGTCATAACTCCGGCAAATGTCCTTATCCTGGCGTTCGCCACATCCATTGATGCTCTGATCGTTGGATTCTCTATAAAAAGCTCCGGGGGGTCGGCCCTGCTTCTTGCCTTATCCGCCGGAGCCATAACATTCCTGCTCTCCTTCTACGGAGCGCTGGGAGGTAAAAAACTCGGTGAAAAAATAGGCACCTACGCCGAATATTTCGGCGGGGCAGTGCTTCTTCTCGTAGCTCTCAACATACTCATCAAAGGCTGATATCTCTCAGGCCTATACCTCTACAAGCTCGTAATTCCTTGTCCCTATCCCCAGCTTCTCACAGTGCTCAAGGGTAGTCTGCCAGTGCGTATCGGGATGGATCGTGTGGAAATGATCTTCTTTTTCGCACCCTTTGATTTTTTCGTCAAGGATACTTCCCGATATTACCGGAGCTTTCATTACAGCATCGGCGCATGCCTGATCCAGCGCGATGGGATCTTTTGAGGCAAAAATGCCTACGTCGGCAACTACAGGGAGGTCGTTTTCGACATGACAGTCGCAGAAAGGGGAGACATCTATTACAAAGCTTATATGGAACTGCGGTCTGCCGTTTAGTACGGCCTTAGTGTATTCTGCCATTTTTTTGCACATGATCTCATTCGATTCGTAATTCAACGGGCTGATCGCATCGAAAGGACAAAGAGCCAGGCAGCGTCCGCATCCGACGCACTTCTCCATCTCAATTACCGCCTTTCCCGAACCGCCGAATGAGATAGCCTCGTGTGCGCAGGCACTGAAACATTTTCTGCAGGATCTGCACTTTGACTGCCTGACCTTAAGCTTGCCCGTGCTGTGCATCTCCATCTTGCCGGCGCGGGATCCGGAACCCATCCCAATGTTCTTTACTGTACCGCCGAACCCGCTCTGTTCGTGCCCCTTAAAGTGCGTCATTGAGATGATGATGTCCGCATCCATAACTGCTCTTCCGATCCTGGCCTCTTTTACAAATTCCCCGCCCTCCACAGGTACCAGGGATTCGTCAGACCCTTTCAGTCCGTCGGCTATTATAACCTGACATCCGGTGCAGAACGGGTTGTAACCATTCTCATAAGCGGAGTCAAGGTGCTCAAGAGCATCCTTCCTTCTTCCGGCATAAAGAGTGTTACAGTCAGTGAGGAATGGCTTCCCGCCAAGCTCTCTCACGATATCCGCCACGACTCTCGAAAAATTCGGCCTCAGATAGGCAAGGTTCCCCGGTTCACCCAGGTGTATCTTTATAGCTGCATACTGCCCGGTAAAGTCTATCTCCTCCATGCCCGCCTTTCTTACCAGATTATCCAGCTTTTGAAGGATATTTCTCTCCGGCGATGTCCTCAGGTTCGTAAAATAGACCCTGGATCTTTGCATTGTTGTCAATGTTCCTTTCCTTTTTCTATTTCTTTATTATAGTCATCCCACATTTTTCTTCGAAGCTCCGGGGCAAGGAGCACTTCCAATGCCGCCCTTGCAATTATTTTGGCGCCCGTCTTAAGCGCTTCATGCGCTCTCTCCGTTGTTGTGGCTTCGGCAAAGGCTCTGGTGTGGGCTTCGATATTTTTCCCGCAGATATCCATCTCAGGCTGTACTGCAGGGCATTTGTAAGTCACGTCACCGACATCCGAGGACCCCATGAATCCCTCGATTTCTGTCACCGGGATCCCGAATTCTGTGAAAATACCCTCAAGAAGATCTTCTGCTGTATCATTTGGCAGCATATCTCTGAAACTTGCCTCAAAGTTGTGCCATGAGACTTCTGTTCCGGTCGCCAGGGCGGCGCCCCGCGCACAGTTATAGACTTTTTCCATTATCTCATCAAGATAAGCCACTTTCGGCGCCCTGAAATAAAACCTGCCTTTAGCCCTCTCGGGAACTATATTGGGGGCAGTTCCTCCCTCAAAGTATATGCCATGCATCCTGACTTCCTGTTTAACGTGTTGGCGAAGCATATCTATCGCATGGAAGAAAAGCTGGAGCCCGTTCAGTGCGTTAAGTCCCTCCCAAGGCGCTGCCGCTGCATGCGAAGTCCTTCCTTTAAATGTGAATTCGACTGCATGCATGGCCAGAGAGCGATATTTTACTATGGTCTTCCCACAGTGCGAATGGATCATTATCGCGAAATCGCAGCCGTCAAATACGCCCCTTTCTGTCATTTCCACCTTTGCTCCGTTGGTCTCCTCAGCCGGAGTGCCGACAACAAAAAGTTCCCCTGGTATCTCTCCCATCAGCGGCAACAGGCCCAGGCCGGCGAGTACGGACATTGCCCCGTGCAGATTGTGTCCGCAGGCGTGGCCTATCTCCGGCAGGGCATCATATTCAACAAGAAGCGCGACCTTTCCTCCGCTTCCGGTCTTTCCCTTTTTCGCAAGGAATGCTGTCGGAATATCCATAAATGGGTACTCGACCTCAAATCCGGCTCTTTCCAGCACATCGGCTATCTTTTTGCTTGTCCTGAACTCTTCTCCCGAGACTTCCGGGTCCGCTGCAAACATGTCGCTCATTTCGGCCATTTCCGGCCAGTGTTTGTCGATCCCGGCAAAGAGAAGCTCGATCAATTTATATTTATCCAATATTCTGCCCCCTTTTCCCTGCAGAAAAATATTTTCAAGAGCTATTGCACAGGATTTTGATGAAAAATTGAACCATTAATCTCAAACTACATTCTTTTCATCAGCTTTCCTTTTGGACCGCCCAGTATCTCGTTCTCTTTCACCGCTGTCTGTCCTCTGATTATTACCCTCCTTATACCTTCGGGGGGGAGCAGCTCGTCAGTGAAGGTTGCCTTATCGCAGAGTTTTTCTCCGTCAAAGATCACAAGGTCTGCGTCAGCACCTTCCTTAATGACACCCTTATCGAGCCAGTTCATTCGGGCCGGGAGGGAAGTGCATTTGCGTACAGCTTCCGGCCACGAGAGTCCCATCTCTCTCAGCATCTTCAGTGCCCTGGGGAATGTCCCGGCAGCCCTCGGATGACCGTGTCCTCCCCTTAAGAGGCCGTCCGAGGCTATCGCACAGTCCGGGTGCGAGAGACAGAGCTTCACTTCTTCTTCTTTTATTACATGCGCAATTATAAGACAGTCAGGTTCCTCTTTCCTGAGCCGTTCGTAAAGCCCTTCCTCGCTGAGCCATTTTCCGCGGTTCGACCCACTTGCAACTTCCAGGGCTTCCTTTCCCTTTCCCCATCTTTCTTCAAAGCCCGGATCGAAGACGGCTGAACCAAGATCCGTGCAGAAAGCATCATAGGGGTAGCAGTCAAAGGTGACATCAGCGCCTTCTGCCCTGGCTTTGTCTATCAGCTCCAGGACCTTCCCGAGCTGTCCGAAGCCGGTCATGCTTCCGGTATGTGAGATCTGGAATCGGAGGGGCCATTTTAAGGCGAGGCCGATTATCTCCTGCGTTGCCCTTACCGAAGCGGGACCGTCTTCCCTGATATGCACCGGCACCCATATCTTCCGGAAATCCACAGCAACCTCAAAGAGAGACTCCAATTCGCTTATCGGAGTATTGGGCAGATACTCAAGACCTATTGAGAGTCCAAATGAGCCGTTTTCCAGTTCTTTTCTCAGAAGTGCTTTCATTATTTCTACCTGACCCGGCATTGCCGGAAGGTATCGATCTGTTGCACCGGCTGCTTCGCGCAGTTTTTTGTGTCCGGTGAGATAGCCCAGGTTTATCCAGGGTTCACTGCGGAAGGGGAGTATATCCCTGCCCAATGGGCCTGAGCCGCAATTTCCCGCTATCGCCGTTGTGACTCCCTGTCTGAGCAGTGCTTTTTCTATTGTGTCCCCGTCTTCTTTTTCCTCATCGTGCATATGGGAATCGATAAACCCCGGAGCGACATATGAACCGGATGCATCGATCACCTCTGCACCGTCTATCTCCTCGGAGGCAAGACGGGCTATTGCCCCTTCCGAGATGCCGATATTCAGTTTTTCTTCTTTATTAAGTTCGGGGAGGAGAACCACTCCCCCCCGAATGACCAGGTCATAAACCGGCATATCCGCTCTCTTAGCTGTAGTTGATCATTACTGCGACGAAAATAAATACCATCTGGACAGCAAAGAGAAGGAAGAAGAACGGAACAAAATATTTCCACCAGCGATCGATGGGGACCTTTGCTATTCCGCACATGACAGGGAGCAGTGTGGTCGGCCAGAGGATGTTGGAGAATCCGTCCCCGAACTGATAAGCAAGGACCGCAACCTGACGTGGGATGCCAAGAATGTCAGAAAGAGGGGCCATGATGGGGATAGTGGTTGCAGCCTGTCCTGATCCGGAGGGGATCAGGAAGTTGATCAACGTCTGCACGAAAAGCATTCCTTCCGCTGCGACCCATTTCGGCATAGATGAAAGGGGCTGAGCCAGCCCATGAATGACGGAGTCGATGATCTGTCCCTGCCTCATTACGATCAGAACGCCGCGTGAAATACCGACGACGCATGCTCCAAAGACTATGTCTTTCCATGCATCGATAAATATAACAGCAATCCTGCTCGGGCCGTAACCATTAACCACTCCGGCGGCGATACCTGTTATAAGAAGTATGCCGCAGAGTTCATCAAAATACCATCCCTTTTTGAGGACGCCCCAGATAAGGATGCTCATGCCTATAAACAGAACAAGAAGTACAGCCCTGTTGCGGCCGGTAAACTTTGTATTCACAAGCTCGTCATGGTCAAGGGCCATCGCGCCCATGTCTATCCCGGCCATCAGGCTTTTGCTGGGATCTTTCCTTACCTTGTTGGCATAACGCATCATCCACATTACGCCCATAGTAACAAATACGAACCATGCAACAACGCGGAAACCAAGTCCTGAGAAGAGCGGCAGTTCGGATAGTTTTTGTGCAAGTCCCACGGTAAAAGGATTCATGAAGGCAGCCGCAAAGCCCAGTCCGCATCCAAGGGCCACGACCGACATGCCGACGATCGCATCATAGCCCATTGCTATTGCGAGACCGACAAAGATAGGGATAAAACCGAACGCCTCTTCGTACATTCCAAAAAATGTCGAAGCAGTTGCAAAAAGGTAAGTGAACAGAGGCAGGACGAAAGCGTCTTTGCCTTTTGTGTTTCTGAGAAGTGATCCGATAGCTGCGTGCAGCGCACCGCTTTCAAGGATCAGATAGAAAGTGCCGTAAGATATCATAATAAAGAAGATTATGTCTCCGGCATCGATCAGTCCCTTATAAAGGTTTATGAACATCTGGAAGAATCCGACCGGAGTCGCTTCCACCAGGTGATATGAGAGAGGATCGACTATCGAACGGTTCGTTACCGGGTCTGTTACGCGGTCATATACACCCGCGGGGATAATATATGTTCCAATAGTTGCAACTACGATAAGAAAAAATAGGATCACAAAGGTGTGGGGAACTTTGAATGTCTTCTTTGCTGCCTGTTCTGCCATTATCAAAACCTCCGTTTCGTCTGATTATGTTTCGATAAATATGTAATGATAAAAACAACGGTCATGCTTGGCCCTATCCGCCTCCTTTCAATATATGTTTAATATTTCATGATAATGATACATCAATTGAAAACATTTATAA
The DNA here is from genome assembly GCA_036835165.1 of Synergistaceae bacterium. Classification (GTDB taxonomy): domain Bacteria; phylum Synergistota; class Synergistia; order Synergistales; family Synergistaceae; genus Caenicola. The sequence goes on from DAITML010000009.1 coordinate 20,569, forward strand.
GCCCTTTTTTAAAAAAACACAATTGTCCGGCAGAACTACGGCAACCGCAAAATCCCGTCTTTACAATTATTTGATCAGTATTAGTCTATAATCACTTACTCATTTTTATCTTGCTTTTGTCTTTATTGTTTGATTCAAATTGCCGTCCCTTGTGAATGATCGCCGCCTGCTGTGATGTCCCGAACCAGTCGGCCTAGTTGTTACTTATCCTCCCTTAACAAACAAATAATGACTCAACTTTCCCACCTCTTGCTGCCAGTGGATCCGAAACCTCTCTTTTTCGTCTTCTCTGTATTTTATTTAACGAAGAACCAGTGGCTATAAAATACTGAAGTCGCTGGATTCCCGCCCAAAAGCATGCGGGAAAGACGGTGGAAAAGTTGAGATAATGATATAAAATTATCCAAAGATATAAAAGAAGGGGGACGAAAGTACAATGATCCTGAAAAACGGTTCTGCTGCAATAAGAAGGGATAAACTGGGCGGATGCGGCATCGGATCCGGGGACACCTTTCCGGTCGCTCTTCCTGACACGGACGGTGCATTTATAATGTCTGCGAGGCTGGAACTCGATCCGGGGTCCTCTGTGGGGTACCACAGGCATGAAGGAACTGAGGAAGTATATTTCATTATGTCCGGAAGAGGGCTTTATACCGAAGAAGGAGAAGAGTCTCCGGCATTGCCCGGAGATGTTTTCCTATGCAGGGAGGGCCGGTCTCACGGAATATTGAACACTGGCATGGAAAAACTTGTATTGGGAGCGGCCATTGCAAAGAGTGAAAAATTGTGATGCAGGAGAGGGCCGGGATTTTTGGGGGAAGAAAGGCTCTTTAAGATCCCGGCCTCTGTTATTTTGTTTTGAAGCTTATCACCTGCGAGCATTTCAGCAGAGAAGAGTCAAGCCTTACAAGTGAGGGCAGCATCAGATCTAATTCATCCATCTCCCAGACCCTCCCGTTTTTCACTGCGGGAATATTTTTAAATCTTGGGTCTTTCAGGAGATCCTCCCTCGATATCGAGGCGACTCCCCTTTGAGTATTCTTCAGCGTTATTATGACGTCCGCAGCGCTGCCCTCAGCGGCAAGCTTCTGCGGACCATAAAATACATACCACGGAAAATCACTGATAACTGTACCTTTAGGGTCTGTAATTATCTTTGCACCGGTAGAAATTATCAGCCTTGCACCCCACGAATCGGATGCACAGGTTGAAAAGTCAGCTCCTGCAACTACAAATACTTTGAGATTTTCCATTTTGGCAGACCTTATCTCACCCTTGTAGAGCGATTTCTCAGAGAGCAGGAGCGTTTGAGCAGCCTCTTTTGACCGCCCCGAAAGTGCTCCCAACTTTTCAAGATATTGTCCCAAAACAGCCCACTTTGGCCTGTTCAGCGCGGCATATTTGATTTTGGCTTTGTCCAGGTCCCTCATAAGGTCCAAGTTCTTTCTTGCCCAGTCGGCATCAACTATCACTATATCCGGCTTAAGGTCCGATATCTGCTCAGCCGAGGGGACCCTTGAAAGCCTAGGTATGTTTTTCAGGACCCATTTCGTATCAGCAGAAAAATTAACTCCGACCAGCTGCCGTACCGCCCTTATCGCTACCAGGTTTTCCGTATGCGCATCGCTTAAAGATACTATTCTTACAGCAGGGAGCGGAAGTTCGACCTTCCTCTGAAGATCGTCAGCGAGTGTCGTCGGTTTGGAGGCGAGAGAGATTTCGCAGGTTGTCAAAATAATAAAGATAAAGGTGAAAAGGCATATAAATATGCCCGATATCCTCTTAGTGGACAAGGAAAATTGATTTTTAGCCATATTTTCACCTCCTAAATGACAATGTTATCCACTTTTTGTGGATATTTTTGTGACCAACTCTATTTTGTCAGCCTGTAATGACTCTTTTTTTATCATTTGCTTAATCGGATAGGTGGACAACTCCGATAATTTAGCTGACATTTATATGAATATTTATTAAATGTTAACACAAATACCCGCATGACGCACCCTGAGATATATTCTATTCTAAATATACAAAAATGGGGATGGCTGAAGCCATCCCCATTTTTGTATATTTTATATGCTTCAGGCTTAAAACTATTCTACCTCAATTTCCACGGAAGATTCCCAGAGACCGTGTATATTGCAGTAACTCTGCACTATCAAAGTACCCGGTTTGGAAAGTTTGACAAGTACCGAACTGCCGGGTTCTGTCATCGCAGGTCCCGGCGAGGCAGGATCCATAGATGCCGCATGAGCTGTATAGTCAAACTTGGCAAGTTCTATCACGAATTTGCCGCCAACCGGCTTGTAAAAGAGCTGGATCCAGCAAATATGATGCTCCGGCTTGTTGGGATGCGGGATCTCTTTGCCTACCGAAAGGCATACCTTGAAAGCTTCCCCGGCCTTGACTTTTGCCGGCGATTCTATCACCGGTACATGTTTCTCACCCTTAAAATCTCCGCTCTGGATCAAATCTCCCAGTTTCATAACAACGCCTCCGTTTCTTATTTTTTATTCAATTGATGTAATCCCTATAGTTTTATATCTTAGTTCATTATCAGCTACAATCCGCATTTTTACTGCATTAACGCTGCAGTATAAATGGCTGCACAAAAACGCGGGAGACTGTTTATCTTTTTCTCAGATTTCGTTTTTCTATTACACTTTTCAGCTTTGCCAGGCTTTCTGTAAGTTCATCGTCGTTTACTTCAGGACCCATCTCTTCAATGTTCTTTTGCAGGCAGTTCTCCGTTATAAGTACCGGCGCGCGCCTGAGGTGATCCGGCAGCGGCTCTTTGGCCAATGACGGCCTTCTGACCTTTCCGACCTTTAAATCGATCCTGACATCGCTCAGTCCCAGGAATCTGCATATTGATTTTGAAATGACCGGTTTCCTTGATCTCAGCGCGGGAAGCACGCCCGGTGAATCAACGTGTATGCAGATAACGGGGCCTTCTTCAGAAAAATCGCAGGAGACAGGGGCGCTTCTTTCAGCCGCTGCTGATCCGACGACCTCCTGCCAGTGTTTCTCAAGTTCAGCAAGTTTAAAACAGAGCTTCAGGCTTCCTGGTATATTCTTATTGAGCACCTCTTCGGGCCTTTTCGGTTCATTCATCCGAAGATCCCTTCTCTGACCTTCTCCGGCTCTCCACAGCGACCCACAAAAGCTGTATGTCCGTAGGAGGGATCCCTGAGATCCTTGATGCCTGTCCAAGTGTGTCAGGCATTGATCTGATCAGTTTTTGCCTTCCTTCTGCAGAAATGCCGCTTACCTTCGAAAAATCAAAGCCCTTAGGAAATTTAAGTATCTCCATCCGTCTGAATTTGTCTACCTGGCGCATCTGCCTGTCAATGTAACCTTCATACTTGACTGAGACGGATATTCTCTCTCCGAGTTCGCTCTCGATCGTGGAAGATGTTATTTCTGAAAAGACCTCCCAGCTTATCTCGGGTCTTCTTAGAAGATCGGCCGCAGGCATACCCTCATCAATTTCTGAAGAACCGGCGCGGCGCAGTATTTGATTGACCTTCTCCGTTGCGGGGATCTTTGTATTTTTGATACTTTCTGTCTCTTTATCAATATCCTTCCATCTCTTCCGGAGTATATTCCACTCTTCGTCCCCCAACAGGCCGATTTCTCTGCCTGTCTGCGAAAGTCTGGTGTCTGCATTGTCGTGCCGCAGGATCAGTCTGTATTCGCACCTGCTTGTCAGCATCCTGTAGGGTTCTGTTGTTCCCTTGGTAACAAGGTCATCTATCAGCACACCGATATAAGCCTGATCACGTTTAAGTACAAGCGGTACTAAACCTCTGACCTTCAGCGAGGCGTTTATGCCGGCAATAAGTCCCTGCGCTCCGGCTTCTTCGTACCCTGAAGTGCCGTTTATCTGACCTGCCAAAAAGAGGTTTGCGGTAATTTTGGTCTCAAGCCAGGGGTGGAGCTGGGTGGGATCAACGAAATCATACTCTATGGCATATCCGGGCCTCAAAATATGAGCTGATTCGCATCCTCTGATCGTCCTCACAGATTCGAACTGAGCTTCAAGGCACATTGATGTAGAAAAATTCTGCATATATACCTCACGCCCCTCAGGATTTATCGGTTCAAGAAAAATAGGATGGGTATCCTTGTTGGGGAACTTGATCACCTTGTCGTCTATTGAAGGGCAATATCTGGGCCCTTCAGAATCAAGGGTCCCCTGGACAAGCGGAGAATGGTCAAAATATTTCCTCATCGCCTCGTGTGTCATGGCATTGGTCCTTGTCAGGCCGCATATTATTCCTTTATAGACACTCTTTTCACCGAAATGCGAGAACGACTGAGGTTCGCTTATACTCTCCTGCCGATCCAGTATTTCCCAGTTTATCGAATCAGCCAGCAGCCTTGGCGTCGTATCAGTCCTCAGTCTCCCGGTGTTAAGTCCGGTATTTCTGATGCTCCTTGCAAGTTCTGAGGCGGAAACCATTCCGAGCGGACCCGATTTATGGGATGTAAGGCCTATGTGTATTCTGGCGGCAAGATATGTCCCTGTAGCAATTATCACTGCTTTGGAACGGAATGTCTGTCCGGTGAGTATCTTTACTCCCACAGCTTTTCCGTTCTCTGTCATAATGTCTGTTGCCATTGCCTGGTGTACTTCAAGGTTAGGGCAGGTAAGGATGGCCTTCCTGTAATGGCTGCCGTATTTTACCGGATCGCACTGAGCCCTGAGGGTCCTTACTGCAGGCCCTTTTGAGGTATTAAGCCATCTCAGATGATGTGTTGCACTGTCGGCAGCTTTGGCCATCTCACCTCCGAGAGCATCTATCTCCCTCACAAGGTGTCCTTTGGCGGGACCTCCTATCGAAGGGTTACAGGGCATCATTGCAGTGTTGTCGAGATAAAGGTTCAGCATAAGCACCCTGGATCCCATGCGTGCTGCTGAAAGCGCTGCCTCGCAGCCTGCATGGCCTCCTCCCACAACAATTACGTCATATTCGTCTTCAATTCTCATCGATTATTTCAACTCTCCCTGAATCTACGCGATATATTCTCCCGGGAAAACTCTCCGCGAATGGTTCTGCAGTAGAGGCAAAAACCTGAGTGTTTCTCCCGGTGAGAGCACAAAAAAGTATATCTCTTCCCTCTGAATCAAGTTCCGCGGTTATCTCGTCAAGAAGAAGCACAGGATCTTTCCCAAGTTTCCTTCTTACCCCTTCGGCAGCAGAAAGAATAAGAGCAATAGCAACACGGCGTCTGTACCCTCTGCTGAGAGTAAGGGCTGCCGGCTCACCGTTTGACAGTATAAGAATATCATCCCTGTGGGGTCCTACGACCGGGACCTTAAGCGCCCCTTCTTTGCGTTCGTTAATTTTAATCGAATATCTGAAATCTTCTTCCGGCGACGATGCCGAACCGGCTCCGCCCCTTGAGAGCGACAGCTCCACAGGGCAGGGAAGCAGCCCGCACATATCCTTCATTGACTCAGATATCATTGTCAGGGCCTCTTCCCTCATCTTCCATATCCAAGATGCCAACGGAAGCAATGCCCTGTCGATCAGATCTGTCCGGCCGCCGTTTCTCAGTATAGCCGTCTTCTGCCTGATGCCTCTCCTGAAATCATGCAGCCTTGCGGCATATACCGGCACTATCAGTACTAGGACCATATCCATCAGCCTCCTCCTGAAGGAAGCTGACCCCTCAATTATAGACATATCATTGGGAAGGAATGACAGGACCGGGATCTTCCACCTCAGTTCTGTTGCGCTTATCGTTTTTTCATCGATCCTGACTGTGTATCTTGATGAAATTTTGACCTTTATTATTGCACCGTTTTCATCATCAAGCTGTCCCGTAAGCTGAACATCGGAAGACCCGCTGTTCCAGGCAGGAAGCGAGGATGATCTGGTTCCCCGCTCAAGAGGCCCCCATCCTGAAACAAGATTTATCCCCTCGAGTATGTTGGTCTTTCCTGAGCCGTTTGGACCAGTGAGTAAATTCAACCCCGGGAACCATTTGATCTCCCGGGGTTCAATATTTCTGAAATTATTAAACCTGACTCTGCTATATCCCATCTCCGTTTTCCGGTTCAGTATCTCCCATGTTAAGCTCATCCGCTGTAAGGTTGATCGGCGCGATAAGACATATGAACTTTTCTTCGTCCGCTCTTCTTACCACCATATGTCCGGAAGATCCGTTGAAAGAAAGCCTGACCTGAGGCTCCCTGAGAACTTTAAGAGATTCCATAAAGAACTTCGAATTAACAGCGATTTTGAGGTCTTCTCCTGAAATGTCCGCATATATCTCTTCTTTTGCGTTTCCGAAATCAGGGGCCCTTCCTCTCATTACGAACCTGTTTTCCTTTGCTATGTCGAGGATCACCATCCTGTTATAGTCCTTAACTATAACATCGACCCTTTCCAGAGCGGATATCAGGTCGCCCCTGTCAAGCACCACTGTTGTCGAATGGCTTTTTGGAAGGATCTTTTCATAGGCCGGAAAATGAGACTCTACCCTTCTCACGGTAAATTCAACGTTTTCCGCCTTAAAATAAAACTGAGCATCGTCATAAAGTATCTCGACCATGCACTCAGGATTAAGGGAAGCCAGAATTCTCTGGATCTCCTTGATGCCTTTCATTGGCAAAAGAGCGCTCTCCGGTCCTGCACATCCGCTTACAGCGGCACCTGACAGAGCAAGCCTTCTGGTATCGGTTGAAACGATATTCAGGATATCGTTCGATATTTGAAAATTAGCCGATGAAAGATAAAGCGGAAACTCTTCCCCGGATGAGGCTGCAAGGGTACCTTCTTCGATCACTTCCGCAAGCTCTCCGGCCGATATCTTGCAAAAAAGGCCTGCATCTGCTGACGTTGGCAGTGATGGAAACTCTCTTACAGGATAAGTGCTGAAATTATATTTACTCTTTCCGGCCTTTAAAATTACCTTGCCCTCTGAAACAGTAAGGTTGAATTCCTCACCCGGAGCCTTTTTGAAAAGTTCGCTGACAATTTTTACAGGAAAAACTGCTTCACCCGGCTCTAAAACATTCACACCGGAGGCAGAACAAATAATCGATGTCCGTATATCTGTCGCCTGAAGAGTGACCTTATCCTGACCGGCTTTGACCAGAACTGATGAGAGAATGCTCATAGAGCTGGAACTTGATGTACTTCTCTCTGCCAGTCCCCAGCTTTGGAGGAATAATTTTTTGTTTATCAAAAGTTTCATAGGAATGACCTCCTGCTCTTATCTGTATATTAACAAAAATAAGTAATAGGCGTAGTAGGGGCTGTGTATTTGTTGAAAATGCCTATAAATTAGGACAGAAACCGGTTTTGATATGTGGATAAAAAATAAGGCAGAAATTTTTTCAGTCCACACTGCCCACAAAAAAAATAAATTAAGACCGATCCAATGAATTACTCACAAAAATATACACGAAAAAAATAAGAGAATCTACAGCTTACTTACAACATTATCCACAAAAGACCGCACCCTAAGATCATTTTTCATAAGTTCCTCAACTTTTTTACAGGCATGGATAACTGTGGTGTGATCCTTTTTGTTGAAGGCATAACCTATCTGCTGCAGGCTTTCACCTGTCCTGTTCCTTGCCAGGTACATGGCTACCTGCCTTGCAAGTGCAAGGTCGGCTGTCCTTTTAGGAGATAGCAGATCGTCGGTGGATATGCCGAAGGTCTCTGCCACAAGCTGCTGGATCAGACCGATATTGACCGGTCCGGAACGGGTATCATGCAGAAGGTCTTTAAGCCATCCGGAAACATTGTCCATCGTCATTGGATCAGAATTAAACTCTGAACAGGCAACGACCCTGTTGAGTGCTCCTTCAAGCTCCCTTATGTTGCTGGGTATGTTTTGTGCAATAAATAGTATTATGTCATCGGGAATATTGTAATTTTTTATTTCAGCCTTTTTTTGAAGTATCGCAACGCGCGTCTCAAGATCGGGTGGCTGTATGTCAGTTACAAGTCCCCACTCAAAACGTGAGACAAGCCTGTCTTCAACGCCCTGGATATCCCTGGGAGGCCGGTCTGAACTTATTATCACCTGTTTTTTTGAATTATGGAGGGCGTTAAAAGTGTGGAATACCTCCTCCTGAGTCTGTTCTTTGCCCGCAATAAACTGTATGTCGTCTATCATAAGCACGTCAAGTTCCCTGTAACGGGACCTGAATTCATTATTGGTATTGTTTCTTATTGAAGTTATCAGGTCATTTGTGAATTTTTCTGCGCTGACATACAAAACTTTAGTGTTGGGCTGAGTTTTTTCTGTATGGTGTCCGATCGCGTGCATCAGATGGGTCTTGCCAAGCCCGACCTTTCCCCATATGAAGAGGGGATTGTATGCGACTCCCGGAGATTCTGCAACTGCAAGGCAGGCAGCGTGAGGAAGCCGGTTAGACTTGCCGACGACGAACGAAGAAAAGACGTAATTGGGATTAAGTCCGTTTCTGCTGAGTGAAAATTTAGAGGGTGCCGCTGCAGCCACCGCCCTTCCGGCTGCGCCTGTGTCCTCTTTGATCTCCTGGCTGACTTCTATCTCAATATTTGTGCCGAACCCGGTTTCGGTAAGCAGATTTTTCATATTACCAAGAAAACGTGATTTGATCTGCTCTTTTGCGAATGGAGTCGGAACGTCCAACACAAGCACACCCTCTTTAATCGAGACGGGAAGGCAGGTATCCAGATAGGTTTTAATGGCGCTGTCTGAGCCGGAAATCATTTCTACGCAGTGGGACTTAAATTCACTCCATAAAATATCTAAATCTTTGGTCATCTATTTTCACCCCGGGGGACAGATAGTAACGAAGAAAGTCTGTCCGAACAATTGTATCATGAAGATCTCTCTATGAGAAAAACAAAAATCAAAATAAATCCACACTACATATCCACATATCCACACCAATATGCACGCTCTCTGTGGAATAAGTAAAATTACAGAGCATCAGGGCAAGCGTAAAATATAACAAAGTCATATATATTTGACAATAGATGACCAATATTGTTCTGTCTACGTGGATAAACTTTACCCAATTGTCCGCGATTTGTGGATATGATGAAATAAATATGTAAACAAAGGCTAAAATTAGGCACATCGATTTGGATTTGAGGAGTTTGTGATTTATGTGAATAACCGCAGGGAATGCCGGCCGCCCGAGTTTAATAGTTGCTTATCCACATTATGTGGACGAAAAATGTGTGTATGTCGGCTAATATTCAGATAATAATAACTTACATTAAAAAAACACATTTCATTAAGAGGGAAGCTATTCTCAGAGGGGCATCGGTGATCATCTCTCCGACACGATCGCAATAAAGAAAGCAAACTTTTTTGTAGATCGGACAGATAAATACGATGCTTATTTGTTTTATGGAAGATTCTGAAAGAAAAGAATACCGGTTGTTGCCAATATATGGGTATGTAAATATAGACTTTTTTTGACCATTTAAACGGGCAACAAAGCCCTGTAAAACAGCCGGCAAAACTTTGCCTTTATTTATGAAGATTTGATCGATTAATATTTATTTTATTTTGGCATATTCCATGTCCAGGTCTCTCCTCCCTTAAATTCCTGCGGCTTGCCCGTCATAATAGCTGCGCTTTCGGTCATGATGATACTTTCAAATGAAACAGGGAAGGGGATGTCTTTGAATTCGAGAAGAGGGTTTATCTTAGAAATTACTATGTTGCTGAGCAATTCCGGCTGACTGATCCCCTTGACTGAAATAACAACATTTTCGAGATAGACGGCATTGTTGTGCAAAGCAAGGATGCCATTTGCAGCAATGGGCAGCGCAACGTTGAGGAAATATTTAGTTTTGAACGTTCCCGCTGCAGTGAACCCTCCCTCTTTGAAGTCGAACCGCAGGCCGGAAAATCCCTCAGGATTTTCATTATTCCTGAAGTGATCATTTACGTCTTTTTCGGCAAGTGTAATTTCTCCCACAGAATCTTTGATGATTTCTTCCAGCTTTGATGACTCGCTGTTGATCCGGGCGGCAGAGGGCATGCTTTCGAGCTCAGCCGAGAGCCTGATTTTTTCTATCCTTATGCGGTCTATGGTCCCTCCTCCCATCTCTATCCACGCCTTAACCGAACCATCGCTTATCCGGACCTTTATACTGTCAGGGCTGAAGAGGGACAGCATCGAAATCCCTATCTTCTCAGCCAGCCTCTTCTCCTCCGAAGCTTCAGATCCGCCGGCGCAAAACAGGATCGAAATTGCCATAACTAAAAGGAAAGCTTTTTTCATTGTTATACCCCGCAAAACAAAAAATTATTTTAGAATATTTGTATTCTAACTTTTAATTTTTGAACAAGCTACAATCTACATCGATCAATAAATGATGTTTTCATTTTTCATCTCTTCTATTATTATTGACTCAACTTTCCCACCTCTTGTTTCTAGTGGATCCAAAACATCAGTTTTTCGTCTTCCCTGTATGTTATTCAGCAGCGGACCAGTGACTCTAAAATATTGAAGTCGCTGGATTCCCGCTCAAAAGCATGCGGGAAAGACGGTGGGAAAGTTGAGTTATTGAAATATCCGCCGGTTTATGTAAAATGCCTTTTAAGTGATTTTGTCTTCCGAAAGGGATCTCAATGAACTTACTTCAGCTCTTTTTTTTCTTTTTTCGAATAAGCGCTGTAACATTTGGCGGAGGAATAGCTATCCTTGGAATGGTAAAGTTGGGTTTGGCAGAGAGAAAGGACATTACCGAACTGGAGTTCTCTGACATGCTCAGCCTCGCTGCCTCTGTTCCGGGTCCGCTCGCAGTTTCGATAGCGTGGCTGCTCGGTAAGCATTACAGAGGCATCAAGGGGAGCATCGCTGCCGTTGCGGGGGCCGTGGTCCCGCCATTTTTAATAGTTCTCTTCCTCTCCCCCTTAATACTGAGATATTCAGGAAATCTCCGTGTGCAGGGTTTTTTCAAGGGAGTCCTGGCCGGGACAGGTGCGATAATCACGATGGCTGTTTTTGAGAATGTCAGGTCAACGCTCTCTTCGGGCTGGTGGAATATCGTTCCTGCCGCCCTTGTGATATTTATGATAGGTTTTTGGGACATACACCCACTCTTCTCTATGCTCGCGGCATTTTCGGTACAGATGATCAGGCAAAGGCTTATCAGATGACAAATACCCTTTTCCAGCTAATATCATCATTCTCTCAGGTAGCCGCGGGAGCTTTCGGAGGAGGACTCTCAACACTTCCCCTTATTGAGTATCAGCTTGTCAAGTCGACCGGATGGCTCACCTCTTCACAGTTTAACCAGGTCCTTGCCCTTTCACAGGTGACCCCGGGACCCATTGCCATAAATGCGGCAACTTTTGTGGGATATCAGCAGGCCGGTATCCCGGGGTCATTGGTTTCTACGCTTTCTGTAGTTGCCGTGCCAGTTTTGATACTATCTGTCCTACTGTTTATTCTCAAAAGGGCCGATGCGGAAAAAAACAGAAAATTTAAGGACAACATTCGTCCTATTGTTGCGGGACTGCTGACCCTATCACTCTTCTCCCCCCTTGCGGCGACTGCCGGAAACGGGTTTATGGCGGTATTGATGCTGATCTGCGGAATATTGATCATCAGTTCATGCGCGTTCTTTAAAAAATATCCTTTCGCACTCCTTGTTATTTACGGTATAATCGGTACGATCCTATTTTCCTGAAATATTTAATAGGTACAAAGCATACATAAAAATATGTGACACCGATAAATTATTTATAAATAGCACAGATATTTTATCCGTATAGGCCTGTTTTCATTAAAAAATGACTGATCTCAGACCGGAACAGAAATATCAGGCTTGGTAATAATACGCCTGGTAAGATTGACTAAAAAGCCTCTTTGATGTAACTTGTTATCGTTATTCTCCTGTTTTTCAGTTAATGGCGCAAATGACACGACAGGGTGAATTTGAAATATTAGGTATTGAAATATTGAGAATAGTCCAATGATTACAGATCCACTCTGATCGGCAGGAAAGGAGGGCTGTAAAGAAGAACAGGTTAAATGAAGTTTTTATTCGGTCCTTGCTTCACCAGATAGTTTTAAAGTCATTATCCTGCAACAAGAACTACAGAGATAGAAACTTGAAGGGAGAGTTTTTTTGATGAAGAAATTTGCAGTTATCCTTGCAGTAATGTTTCTGTTCGTAGCAGCAGTAAGCCCCGCAACAGCAGCCCCTATCGTTTTCCGCTTTGCAGGACAGTCGCCCCCTGATCACATGGCGACAAAGACAATGAACGATATGGCCAAGGAAATAGCACAGAAAACCAGTGGCCGCGTCGAAGTAAAAGTTTATCCTGCCAATCAGCTCGGAAACTATTCACTTGTTATGGAAGAGATGATCCGCGGAACAGTCGACATGTCCCTTATGTCGATCGCAAGCGAATTTGATCCCCGCCTTGAGCTCGTCTACATCAACGGATTTGTAAGCGGCTATGATGATGCGAAGAAGGTCTTCGTTCCCGGAGCATGGCTGCCCAACAAACTAAACGAACTTACCTCCGCACTCGGAGTAAGGCTGATCGGATCCTACATCGAAGGTATGATCGGTGCAGGTTCTACGAAGCCTCTTAAAGAACCCCTCAATCCTAAGGTCGACAAGGGCGTTCTTGCAAGAGTCCCGAATATGGACGTTTATTCACTTGGTGCAAAAGCAATGGGCTTCCGCACCATCACTATCCCTTACTCAGATGTTTATCAGTCAATGCAGACAGGTGTATGCGATGCAGTTATAGGATATCCTGTAGCAGCAGCTTACACGATCCTTGGAGACGTGCTTAAGTACTGGTATCACACCAACTACTCAATGGAATACCTTGCGATCATGGTCAGCGACAAATCCTGGAAGAAGCTTACCCCTGCAGACCAGAAGGTCTTCGAAGAAGTGGCAAAGAAATACACCCTTCTCTCTATAGACAACGCCAAGGCTGAAGACAACAAGTACATGTCTCTCATGGAGAAAAAGGGAATCAAGGTCTTCAAGTACAGCGAAGCCGAACTCAAGCCCATCAAAGAAGCATGCATCACGACATGGACAGAACTTGGCAAACGCGGTATGACAGAAGAACTTATGAAGGAATTTGTAAAGAATCTCGGCAAATAAAAATACTTATGATCAAAGCAGCATCCGGGAAATCCACGGGGAGGATTTTCCTCCCCGGATTTTCTTTTTTTGAAAGGAGCCCCATTGATGACACAGGCGCAATGTAAGTATGTCGAAGAAAATGAATACGAAGAACCAATTTCAACCATAAGACCGGCAACCAACCTGTTTGACAAAACCATTACCAGAACCTTTGCGACAATTTGTTTTGTGATGGCGATACTGCTGGCAGTCATTATCAGTGCTGCCACCATCATGCGTTATATACTTGAAATGGACCTTTACGGCTACGAGGAATGGATTAAGATATTCGCTTTCTGGCTCTATTTTATGGGAGCGGGATACGGAGCCTTTGCAGGATCGCATGTCTCCGCCGACCTTGTTCAGTCTTACGTTAAAGAAGGATTTATCAAACGTTTGCTGCTCTTCACAAAAACAGTAGTAACCCTGGGGGTAACCCTTCTTTTCACATGGTACGGGTGGGACTTCTTCTACTTTGGATATGCGGGTCCCCTCGGCACAGGAGTTGCCATCCCCAAGACAGTTGCATGGAGGATACCTCTCTGGACAGGCTATCTCCCAATATTTATCGGTCTGTTCTTCATGTCCTATTATTTTTTATGGGATATGATAAGAGCCGCGAAAGCGCTTTTTACGGGAGGTAAGACAGAATGATCTATGTAGCACTTGTAATACTTATGGCATGTCTGGTGATCGGTGTACCTGTTCCTGTCAGCTTCATGGCTTCATGCGCCTGGCTTATCTTTTTCGGAGGAGTCGGTCAGGCAGGTTACCAGGCGACACAGCTTCTGCCCTATGGTTTCACTCAGATGAACTCTGTCTCCCTTATCGCCATAGCAATGTTCATACTTGCGGGCGGTATTATGGAGAGAGGCCGTATAGCCGAAAAGATGATAGACATGGTCGATGTCTTCGTCGGACATATCAGAGGCGGCCTTGGAGTAGTCGGGATCATTTCCTGCGCAATATTTGGGTCGATCTGCGGAGCTGCATGCGCAACACTTTCCTGCATAGGAGCTATCATGTTCCCACGCTTCAAAGCCGGCGGTTACCCAATGGGGCATGCCTGCGCACTTATGGCCAACGCCTCGCTTCTGGGTCTTCTGATACCCCCGAATGCTACACTTATCATTTTTGCCTGGATAAGCGGCATTTCGGTTCTGGCATGCTTCCTTTCGACCATCGGCCCGGGAATAGTTACGATCATTCTCCTGAGCGTGGTCAACCTCTGGATGCTTCGTGAAAACAAAGATGTTCTTGTGAGCCAAAAGCGGTCGGGAAAAGAACGCTACGAAATGTTCATGAAACGCGGGCGTCTTGCGATCCCTGCGCTTTTCATGCCTTTCATGGTGCTGGGAGGCATTTACGGAGGAGTAATGACGACCACTGAAGCATCAGCTCTGGCTGTCGTATACTGTATCCCGATCGGACTCTATGTCTACAAGGGACTCAATTGGAAGACGCTTTTCAACATAGTGGTCGAAGGTTCCATCACTACGGGAGTTATAATGGTAATGCTCTACTCCGTTTCCATGCTTTCAAGACTTTACATCCTTGAAGACCTTCCCGGCAAGGTCCTTTACCTCTTCTACTCGATCTCAACCAACCCCTATGTGATCATGTTCATGATCAACGTATTCCTCGTGCTCATGGGGATGCTCATGGACGACATCAGTGTAGTCGTGCTGACCACACCGATCCTGCTTCCGATAATCGTGAAGCTGGGAGTGGATCCCGTCCACTACGCTGCAATAGTAGGAGTCAACACTGCGCTCGGGTGCATCACGCCGCCCTGTGCGCCGGTGCTTTACCTGAGCGGACGGGTAGGAGGCGCCTCGATCAACGAGATCATGAAACCGGCACTTACTTTCATGGTTCTCTGCTGGATCCCGGTGCTTGCGGTAACAGCCTACATACCGAAGGTATCACTCTTCCTGCCCCACATAATACTTGGACTTCCCTGGTAGGAAAAAGGAAGGCCTACGGCAATTTATAACCAAAGCTCCCGCCTGCGGACGGGAGCTTTGGTTTTTATTAAGGCATAGGTATATATGCTGAAATCGAGTTTTTCTTCTATATGGAAGTCAACTTTCTGATATAATCTGCAATTGAGCAAATAATGTTTTTGATTGGAAGCGATAATGTGTATTTTTATAAAGATCTTTTTGCCTCTCTCTGTTTCATATTTTTTGGTGCGGCATTGGCCTTCAACGATGCCTACCTCTATTTTGGGGCAATGATGTGCGCATGCATTTCGACTACCGCACACAGGAAAAAATGGCCTGACCCCCTCTGGGCCACGCTAATGATGG
>DAITML010000010.1:0-32442 GCA_036835165.1 Synergistaceae bacterium
CGATAGAATATCGCTGTTTCACAAATATTAAGATCGCTCAGCGGTCTTTACAGTTGATAAGCCTCATTAGGAGCCGCCGGCAGTCCGGCGAGCTTCGAACGGCTCTCGGCGACAGCTGATGCTCTTTTTTGGGTCCACGAAATCAGGTTTTCACAGATCACCGGTTCATTTAATGCAATTATCCTTGCTGCCAGGAGGCAGGCGTTAAGAGAAGCATCAAGGCCCACGGAACCCACCGGAACTCCGGGGGGCATCTGTGTTACAGACAGCAGTGCATCAAGCCCGTCGAGAGCGCCCCCTTTGACAGGGATGCCAATTATGGGAAGAGTTGTTGCAGCTGCCACAACTCCG
Source organism: Synergistaceae bacterium (assembly GCA_036835165.1). Taxonomy (GTDB): domain Bacteria; phylum Synergistota; class Synergistia; order Synergistales; family Synergistaceae; genus Caenicola. The sequence goes on from DAITML010000010.1 coordinate 352, forward strand.
GGCAGTGCAGCAGAAAGGCCGGCTGCGGCGATAATGACTTTTATCCCTCTTTTGCGGGCGTTTGCCGCGTAAGCCTCAACATCTCTGGGGGTCCTGTGTGCTGATGCTATTGCCAGTTCATAAGGGATGCCCAGTTCATCAAGGACTTTTGTCCCCTTTTCGACTACCGGGATGTCTGATGCCGAGCCCATAATAATTCCTATAAGGGGAGAATTCATTAGATTTTGTCTCCTTTCAGTGACTTGTCTCCAATGTCTTTCCTGTAATGCGCGCCTTTGAAAGAAACATCTGCGACACGCCTGTAAGCAAGGCCTTTTGCATCTTTCAGAGAGTCGGCTATCCCGACGACAGTAAGTACACGCCCGCCCGAAGTGACCAGAGAGCCTCTCTCTCCTGTGGATGTTCCTGCATGATATATAAAAGTTCCGGGGATATCCTCGCCCCGTATGTTGATTTCAAAGCCGGTCTCATATTTGTCGGGATATCCCCCTGATGCCATTACAACACCCAGTGCGACCCGTTCCGGTTCAGGCCACTTAAAACCGGAGAGTTCACCTTTGCAGCAGGCAAGTATCATTTCGCCGAAATCTCCCCCGAATACGGGAAGCACTACCTGAGCTTCAGGGTCGCCCAGCCTGACATTGTATTCGAGTACTGATAGTGAACCGTCAGGCTTTACCATTATTCCCGCGTAAATTACCCCGCAGAAAGGTATCCCCTCATTGCGCAGTCCTTCCAGGGTTGGCATTAGGACTACTTTCTCGACCTTATGCATAAATTCATCATCCACCCAAGGAACAGGGGAATATGCTCCCATTCCTCCTGTATTGTTCCCTTTGTCACCGTCAAGTGCCCTTTTGTGGTCCTGGCTGGAGGGAAGTATCCTGACAGTTTCGCCGTCTGTTATCGCGAGGATCGTCATTTCCTGGCCTTCAACATAATCTTCTATGATTATGTTTTTGCCGGCCGGGCCAAGGATCATATTTTCAAGCATCATGCTGCAGATGCTGACCGCATCTTCCCTGGTTTCAGGAATAAAGGCCCCTTTGCCTGCCGCAAGCCCGTCAGCCTTTACAACGAAGGGGGCAGATCTTTTCTCCAGGGCGTCTTTGCACTCTTCAATTGTCCTGCAGCATTCAAATGAAGATGTGGGTATTCCGTGCTTCTGCATAAATTTCTTTGAAAAGACCTTGCTTCCCTCAAGCTGAGCACCAAGCTTCCCGGGCCCCATAACTAGGATCCCTTCGTCCCTCAGTGCATCGGCAGTTCCTGCAACAAGAGGGGCCTCAGGACCGACGAATACTAGATCTATCCCAAGCATTCTGCAGAGTTCTGTCATCTGTGCAGGGTCGCATGGATCTCCCGAATGGCATGACGCCAGGCGGGATATTCCGGGGTTTCCGGGGCAGCAGTGAAGTTCCGTTACTATCTTTGATTTTGAAAAAGCGTGGACGACCGCATGTTCACGCCCTCCTCCGCCAAGGACCAGAATTTTCATGGCTGTGACCCTTAGTGCCTGAATGTCCGGCTTCCACCGACAAACATGCTGATGCCAAGTTCTTCCGCCCTTTTGAATACATCATCGTCTTTTATGGAGCCTCCCGGCTGTATTACAGCGGCGACACCCTCCCTTGCGGCAAGTTCTATGGTGTCGGGGAAGGGGAAGAATGCATCTGATGCAAGTACTGCTCCCTTTGCCTTTTCACATGCGAGCTTGAGGGCATATTCCGCGGCATCCACCCTGTTGGTGAACCCGCCGCCTATGCCTACAGCCGCACCATCCTTAACAAGAACTATCGCGTTGCTCTTTGTTATGGCAGCTGTTTTCCATGCAAATATGAGGTCATCCCAGAGGTCGGGCCTCTCTTTTCCCGCCCATTTGCCCTCCTTCATCTCCGGAAGGCGTGGAAGCATATCTTCCTGAACAAGAAATCCGCAGCGATTGCCGGTCGTCTGGAGTTTGGGCGAATATCCGGGAGTAATTGTCAGGACACGCAGGTTGGGCTTCTTCTCGCTGAAGAATTCGATTACTCCCTCTTCATACGAAGGCGCGGCGACTATCTCGAAAAAGGTTTCGGTAATGGCCTTTGCTGTATCCATGTCCACACACCTTGTTATTCCTATTATTCCGCCGAAGGCCGATACCGGATCGCACTCAAGGGCCTTCCGGAAGGCATCAAGAGGGGTACTGCCATGTGCCGTTCCGCATGGAGTCGTATGCTTTACTATCGTGCATGCACAGAGATCCTGGAAAACCGCGCATCCTCTCAGAAGCGTGTCAAGGTCAAGAAGATTGTTGTAGGAGAGTTCTTTGCCGGAGTGTTGTACGAAGGGGGCCTTTTCCAGAGGGGGCAGAAAAAGGGCCGCTTTCTGGTGAGGGTTTTCTCCATATCTCAGATCCTGGACCTTGCGCAAAGGAAGTATCTTATCATCACCTGCAGATTCCTCAGCGCCTGTCTCTGAGCAGAGCCCCTTGTATATCGTTGCGTCATATGATGCTGTAATACGGAAGGCTTTAAGCGCAAGCTTCTGTTTGAATTCCAGAGTGAATTCCTGATTCTTCTCCAGTTCTTCAAGAATGTTTCCGTAATCTGCTATGTCGGTAACGACTGCGACATGATAGTAGTTTTTCGCCGCCGCCCGGATCAGTGATACCCCTCCGATGTCGATCTTTTCAATAAGATGATCGAGGTCGGCTCCTTTTTCCGCTGTCTCCTCGAAGGGATAGAGTGTGCATACTACGACGTCGATCAGCGGGATCGAAAACTTCTTTCTGTCTTCGTCATCCTGAGCGAGACCTCTTCTTGCAAGTATTCCGCCCATAACAGCGGGGTGAAGGGTTTTCACCCTTCCTCCAAGGATCGCAGGAAGTCCTGTCATGTCAACGACTTCAGTAACTTTGACCCCGCCTTCTTCAAGGTGCTTTGCAGTTCCCGAACTGGAAACTATTTCGTATCCGTGGGCAGCCAGGCCCTTTGCCAATTCAAGCACACCCGTCTTGTCCCAGACAGATATGAGCGCTTTTCTGGTCTCCATCATCACTATTCCTCCCGATCTTCTATTGTTATAGGATTTTCTTCAAAATGTTTTTTCAGGGTTTCCTTGTAGATCCTGTGCTCGACCCCGTGTATTTTCTCTTCAAGTGTTTCGATCGTTTCATCCGGAAGGATGTCGATCCTCTCCTGTGCAAGTATGCGTCCGTGGTCGACCTTTTCATCAACTATGTGGACCGTGACGCCGGTGTGGTCGGCTTTTGCCTCCCATGCATCCTGTATGCCGTGTGCTCCCGGAAAAGCAGGCAGCAGTGCCGGATGGATGTTTATTATCTTGTCGGGGAATCTCTTTACGAATTCAGGGGAGAGGATCTTCATGAAGCCGGCAAGTATTATCCAGTCCGTTTCGGTCTCTTGGACAGCCCTTGCGATAGCTTCCTCAGCCTGTTGCCTGCCGTCCCTTTTATAAAAAAATACACGGGTCGGAGCCCCGAGCGCTGCAGCCGTCATGAGCCCCTTCGCGTTTATGTTGTCGCTGCCTACAAAAGATACCTCTGCAGGAAGCTCACCGGTGATGCAGGCCTTGAGGATGACCTCCATGTTTGAGCCTGTGCCTGAGATCAGTATCGCTATACGCGGGAGGTACACTTTACTACCCTTCCAATTTTTACCGTGGCCTCGCCAAATTTGGAAATAGCTCTGTCGATCAGGGTGACCTGGTCGGGACTGACGATAAAGACATATCCTATCCCGAGATTGAAAACTTTCCTCATCTCATCCTCTTCAATTCCGGCGCTCTGTATAAGGCCGAAAATATCTGGCCTATCCCATGAATTAAAATCGATATCTATGTCGAGCCCCTTGGGGATGACTCTGATAATATTACCGTACATACCTCCGCCCGTAATGTGAGCCATACCGTGTACAGCGCCGGTTTCGACAGCGGCCAGTGCAGGCCTCACATAAAGCCTTGTGGGTCTCATTACTGCTTCTGCGATAGTCTCTTTCCAGCCCGCAGGCACTGTCTTAAGGTCAGAGTCCAGGCCGTCCCTGCCGAGAGCCTTCCTTACGAGGCTGTAACCGTTGCTGTGTACCCCTGAGCTTCTCAGTCCAAGAAGCACGTCGCCTTCTTTCACGGCTTTTCCGTCTATGACTTTGTCCTCATCTATCAGCCCTACAGCAAATCCGGCCAGGTCGAAGCCATTTTCGCCGTAAACATCAGGCATCTCAGCCGTCTCTCCGCCGAGCAGTGCGCACATGCTTTCGTCACAGGCGTCAAGCATGCCCTCCAGGATCTCAGTGAATATGCCTACGTTCAGCTTTCCGCACGAAGCGTAGTCGAGAAAGAAAAGGGGCTTTGCGCCTCCTGTCACGAGGTCATTGACGTTCATGGCGACAAGATCCTGACCCAGACCGCGGTATATGCCGGTATCCTTTGCAAGTTCAAGCTTAGTGCCCACTCCGTCACAGCATGCGGCAATGCACTTGCCTCCGCCTATCCTGTAGAGGCCGGCAAATCCGCCAACTCCGCCTACGCAGTTGGGGTTCCCGGGGCGTTTCTTAAGCATTCCTTTTATGGTCTCGACCCAGAGATCCCCTGCCTCTATACTTACGCCTGCATTTTCATAAGTGAGGTTTTTATCCAAGATCACGCACCCGCTTTCAGATCAGTCTCGTCAAGATATTTGCCGGTGAAACAGGCTGTGCATATCTGGTCCTCCGGAATGCCGATGGCCTTTGTAAGATTTTCTTCGGTCAAGTACTCAAGGGAGTCTGCCCCGACTTTTCTGCAAAGTTCCTGGATAGTCATTCTGACTGCGGCAAGGGTCTCTTCCTTCCTGGTGTCGATCCCGTACATGCATGGGTGCAGCACCGGAGGGGAGGCTATTCTAAGGTGGACCTCCGAGGCGCCCGAGTCCCTGATCATCGACACTACCCTCTCGGCAGTGGTCCCTCTGACTATTGAATCATCGATGACTACAGCTTTCTTTTTGTCGAAAACTTCTGATATCGGATTCAGTTTGATTTTAACGCCGAGGTCGCGAACCTTCTGTGTCGGCTGTATGAATGTCCGTCCGACATATCGGTTCCTGACGACTCCCATCTCAAGCGGGATGCCGGACCTCTCAGCATAGCCCACCGCCGCTATCGTTCCGCTGTCGGGCATTCCTGCTGTTATTTCTGCATTGGGACAGGGAGCCTGTTCGGCAAGAAGCCTTCCCATTTCCTTGCGTGCTTCGTAAACTGATCTTCCGTCAATTATGCTGTCGGGCCTGGCAGTATAAACATACTCGAAAGAGCATCTCATGCCCCGGCAGCAATCATGGTTCAGCCTGAGGCTTCTGATGCCTCTCTCGTCGATGACAGTTATCTCACCGGGCTCAACGTCACGGATAAGTTTTGCGCCTACGATGTCAAGCGCGCATGATTCAGATGCGGCATAGTAGCTGCCGTCCCTTTCGCCGATCACAAGGGGCTTGAACCCCCATGGGTCGCGGGCTGCAACGAGAGTCCCGTTGATAAGTACAATAACCGCGTATGATCCCTTTATCTTTCTGAGGGAGTCTATGAGGGCATCCAGAGGCTGCATGTGAGATTTGTGCGCCATCAGGTGGATGATGGCCTCAGAATCGGTTGAAGACTGGAAGATTGCACCCTGTTTTTCAAGCTGTGACGTAAGTTCTTTAAGGTTGGTAATGAGGCCGTCATGGGCCACCGCGACCGTGCCCCTTGCATAATTTGCACCTACAGGGAGAACGTTGTGGAGCTGGGAACCGGGAAGAGGAGTGTAGCGCACATGACCTATCGCGCAAGGCGCGTTTTTCTCGGTCAGCCACTTCTGTTCTATCGCATTGTGAAGGAGTCCCATGCCCTTTGCGGTCTCGATACGTCCGCCCTCGGTCCACGCAATGCCGGCGCACTCCTGGCCCCTGTGCTGGAGGGCGTATAACCCGAGGTATACTTCTTCCAGTACAGGACCGCCTGATTTGCTGTAAGCCCCAAATATCCCGCTCATTATTTACTCTGATATCCTCTTCCAGATCTCTTCGTATGCTCCAAGGACGTCCCCCAGGTCTTTGCGGAAACGGTCTTTGTCGAGACGGTCTCCTGTGGAACTGTCCCAGAATCTGCATGTGTCAGGCGAGATCTCATCTGCAAGCATGAGGTTCCCTTTTGAGTCCTTTCCAAATTCGAGTTTGAAGTCGACGAGCACGATATTTTTTTCTGCAAAATATTCCGTAAGCACTGAATTGACTTTCAGTGATATCTCTTTTATCTTTGCTATTTCTTCCTCCGTGGCCCAGCCGAAGAGGATCGCATGGTCTTCCAGGATGAGCGGATCGCCGAGTTCGTCGTTCTTGTAGGAGAACTCGACGAGGGGACGGGGGAGTTTCATTCCTTCCTTCACACCGAGCCTCTTGCAGAGCGACCCCGTTGTTATGTTCCTCACTATTACTTCCAGGGGAACGATCGAGACTCTTTTCACTGCCTGATGGATATCGTCTATCTGCTCTACGAAATGTGATTCTATCCCCTTTGATTTAAGGTATCCGAAAAGCTTTGAGCTGATCTTATTGTTGAGCTGTCCTTTTCCGGCCATGGTGGCCTTCTTCACTCCGTTGAAAGCGGTGAAGCTGTCTTTGTACTCCACTATGACAATATCGGGATCGTCTGTAGTGTAGAGCCTTTTTGCCTTGCCTTCGTATATGAAATCTTTTTTATTCAATTCCATTTCCAGCACCTCCAAAAATTATAAGTGAAAATAATTGTGTTTCATTTTATTTCAAAGTTTGGGTCAGACCTCCAGAAGCTCTGAGTAATCGTCGTTTTCCAGATAACTTCCGTCAAAGCATGCCGTACAGAGTTCCGAAGGGGGAAGCCCTATCGCCTCCCTGAGCTGCTTGCAGTTCAGGTATTCAAGGGAATCGGCTCCGATCTTTCTGCAGAGGGCCGGGATGTCCATCTGCGCCGCTGCCAGTTCGTCCGAACTTGGAGTATCTATTCCGTAATAGCAGGGGAAACAGACAGGAGGAGAGGCGATCCTCAGATGCACCTTTTTTGCACCGCATTCCCTGATCATTGATACGATCCTGCCTGCTGTAGTGCCGCGGACAAGCGAGTCATCGACCACAACGGCCTCTTTGCCTATGAAGGCAGTACGCTGTGGGTTGAGCTTTATCTTGACCCCAATGTCCCTCACAAGCTGCGTAGGCTGTATGAATGTCCTTCCTACATACCTGTTCCTTACGATCCCCATTTCGAAGGGGAGTCCTGCTTCCTGCGATAATCCCAGTGCGGCAAGCGTTCCGCTGTCAGGCATCCCGGTCACTACAGAATTTTCCCTGATCTCGGTTTCTGCAAGCTTTACGCCGAGCTCTTTCCTTGCCCTGTAAACGGATCTGCCGTCTATAACGCTGTCCGGACGGGCAAAATAGACATACTCAAATGAGCAGTGGCATCTTCTGGCCGGAGTGACCGGCAGTTTTCTGGATATCATCCCTCTTCTGTCGATGACGAGGATCTCTCCCGGCTCAACATCGCGGACAATTTCAGCCCCAAGTATGTCAAGAGCGCAGGATTCAGATGCGACGTATATGGTCTCATCCCTTTGGCCTATGATAAGGGGCCGGAACCCCCAGGGATCCCTTGCGGCGATGAGGCATCCGTCGAAGAGTACCGCTAAACTGTAGGCCCCCTGGATCTTCGTCAGCGACTTTTCCAGTGCTTCCAGCTGGACGACTCCCGGTTGGTGCGCCATAAGCTGCAGAATAGTCTCCGTATCTGATGATGTATGGAATATCGCACCTTTGTTTTCAAGATAGCCGCTCAGGCCATGGGCGTTTGTAAGATTCCCGTTGTGCGCTATTGCGACAGGTCCCTGAGAATAGTTTGCTCCGAGGGGCTGGCAGTCTTCTATCCTGGTGCCGCCTGCTGTGGCGTATCTTACATGTCCGATCGCAGTATCCGCATGTATGTGAGAAAGGCAGTTCTGGCTCAGTGCTTCATGGACCAGCCCCATCCCCTTCTTAATGTTGACATTGCCGTCCTCTATCCATGCCACGCCCGCAGAAAGCTGTCCTCTGTGCTGGAGGGCGCAGAGACCAAGATATACATCCTCAAGCACAGAGGCGCCGCTCATGCTGTAAGCGCCGAAAACGCCGCACATTGTTAGAAACAGCCCTCCACAAAGGCTTTTTTCAGTTTTGAGAGATCAACGCTGAACATATCTTTCCATTCAAACTTATCTCCTTCGACAGTTCCGATCTTTGTGCAGGGAAACCCTTCCCATATTTTTTCAAAAGAGGTGACCTTTTCTTTGGGGACCGCATATATTGCCCGTGCTCCGCCCTCGGAGAACAGAAGTTCTTCCTTGGCCAAAGATGAGTTTATTACGACATTGACACCCCTGCCTGAAGCTATCGCCTCGTTTGCAAGTGCAACTGCAAGGCCTCCGCCAGCGATACCTCGTCCGGAAGACGCGGCTCCGTCAGCAGCGGTTTTCATTGCCCGTTCCCTGAAAGCCTTTTCCTTATCATTATCCGGCGCGACAGTTTTGCCGGCAGGTTTCCCATTTTTCATTACCTGATAGCGCGAGGCTCCCATTGAACCGCAAAGATCCCCGACGATGAAAAGTGTGTCGCCGGCAGCTGCATTTCCTGAGGCAAGACGCCTGCTTCTGTCTTTAAGAAGTCCTGCAGTCACCACAAGGGGAGTGGGGTAGATCTGCCCGCTTGCTGTTTCGTTGTAGAGGCTGACGTTTCCTGAAACTACGGGGCAGTCAAGGCTTCTGCATGTGTCGGCGAGTCCTTTGATTGACTGTTCGAGTTCATAGAATTTCTCAGGAGCTTCCGGTGAGGCAAAGTTAAGGCAGTTTGTCATCCCCAATATCTCTGCACCCGATATCCAAAGTCCCCTCAGCGAAAGAGCCATAGTTTCTGAGGCCCCCATATAAGGATCAGTCCAGCACTTGTTGGGCTCAGCTTCCATTGTGAGCAGACATGCCCTTTCAGTATCCGGGACTTCTACCACGGCGACAGGTGATCCCGGTCCCTCTATCGTATGCAGCTGGACCATAGAGTCATACTGTTCCCAGATCCCGTGCTTGCTTCTGCCGTTGGGGCAGCTTATCAGTGACAGCAGGTCATATCCCGGATCGGTCGATTTAAGGCTTGAAGGATCAATGGCGCTTCTTTCCATAATATTTGCCGGTTCTGCCGAGGGCCAGATCACTTCCGGAGTATCGCCCAGGATAGATGTGGGAAGGTCAGCGATCAGTTCACCCTTGTGATAGACCCTGTAACAGCAAGAATCAGTCATAACTCCGACCACCGCGCAGTCCAGCCCGTAGTGCGCTGCCAGGGCGAAGACAGGATCAAGCTTATCCTCTTCAACAATAAGAAGCATGCGTTCCTGAGACTCGGACAGGAATATTTCCCACGGAGCCATTCCCTTTTCTCTGAGGGGGATCTTCTCAACGGTTATGTCTATACCGCATCCGCTTTTGTGAGCTATTTCGCTTGAAGATGAGAGGATGCCGGCGGCACCCATATCCTGCATTGAGGCGATAAGATCCTTGTCGAGAAGGTCCATGCAGCATTCTATCAGCAGTTTTTCTTCAAATGGATCGCCTATCTGTATCTGAGGCTTGCTTGCCTTAGAGTCCTCGTCAAGCTCCCTCGAAGCAAAGGATGCTCCTGCTATGCCGTCACGTCCGGTTTTGGATCCCAACAGAACCGCAAGGTCTCCCTTCTTTGCCGTCTGCGAGCTCGCCATCTTGTCAAGACGGACAAAACCGGCGCTGAAAGCGTTTACAAGCGGGTTGTCAGTGTAACAGGGGGAGTAGAATGTCTTTCCTCCTGCGATCGGAACGCCGACCGCGTTGCCGTATGCGCCAATCCCCTCAACTATACCCTTGGAGAGGTTTTCTGTTTTTTTAAGTGAAGGATCGCCGAAGAAGAGTCCGTCCATTGAGACAGAAGGCCTTGCACCCATTGCTATTATGTCCCTTATTATGCCGCCTACACCGGTGGCGGCTCCCTGGAATGGCGCTACCGCGGACGGATGGTTGTGGCTTTCCACTTTGAAGGCAAAGCCCCATCCCTCACCCATATCAACAACGCCGGCATTTTCCCCCTGTCCCTGAAGAACGTATTTCCCCTTCGAGGGGTATGTTTTAAGAAGCCTTTTGGTGGATTTGTAACTGCAGTGTTCCGACCACATCACTCCGATCAGCTGCGTCTCAAGGGGGTTGGGTTCCCTCTCAAGAAGTTCGTTTATGCGCTTATATTCCGAATCTGAAAGACCGGCGCTTTTGTAGTCCATCAGCATGCACCTCTTTCTTTGAAAGCCTTTGCTATCGAATCCCAAAACCTGATTCCGTCTGTTCCGCCGTTAAGATGGGCTATAGTAGCACGTTCGGGATGGGGCATAAGCCCCAGGATATTGCCATTCCGGCTGCATATCCCCGCAATGCCGTTCAGTGCTCCGTTAGGGGCGTATTCTGATCCGGCCCTGCCTGTTTTTGGATCTGCATACCTGAAGACCACGCGCCCTGCATCTTCCAGTTTTTTCAGATCATCGTCGGGAAGGAAAAAGAGACCTTCGTGATGTGCAATGGGGAACTGCATGACCTCACCCTCTTTGAGGCCTGCTGTGAATTTGTTGTCTGTCCGTTCTACCCTTACATGACACTTGCGGCATATAAAGGTAAGGGAAGTATTGGGAAGGAGTGCGCCGGGCAGCATTTTTGTCTCGGTGAGGATCTGAAAACCGTTGCAAATTCCAAGCACGAGCCCGCCTCTGTCAGCATGTTCCCTTACAGCCTTTATGATCGGCGATCTTGCAGCCATTGCTCCTGAACGGAGATAGTCCCCGTATGAAAAACCTCCGGGCAGTATTACAAGATCAGGCTGTCGGCTGAAGTTTTCTTCTTCGTGCCAGACCATATCTACAGCTGCTTGCATTGATTCGCTTACAGCCCGCTGGACATCCCTGTCACAATTGCTTCCGGGGAATACGACTACAGCAGTTTTCATCGCACTGTTTCCCTGACTGATATATTAAAGGTCTCTATAAGGTCATTGCATAGAAGATCGGAACACATGGATTCGAGTGATTTCACTGCCTCCTGTTCAGTGTCCGCTTCCAGTTTCATCTTTACTATTTTACCTACCCTTACCTCGTCCAACCCCTTATATCCGAGGTGGGTCAGCGTTTTTTCCACCGCTTTCCCCTGTGTGTCCAGTACTCCTTCGCGGGGTGTTATCAATACTTCAGCCTGAAAGATCATACAGACGGCCTCCTTAAGTTGTTTGTTTGTTGAAAATAAATTGTCCACTCACATGTTCATAATATATTCTTCTCTAAAATAAATGTCAACTTATATAACCATTTTTTATCGCTTGCACTGAACAAAAATACGGGAGAGAAATGCTCCGGGCTGTCTATGTTATGAATGCAAAAATTGATCCGGCCTTTAATCGGCGGATATGCCGATGGATGGTCCTATAAGTGAATTTGGTCAAAAAATTGACATGGTGTCACTGAATTAACTATAATAACACGGTACTGATATAGCAGGATCGAGGGCAGTAATATCTTAATCATTCTAATGGGAGGTCGATTTTCAATGCAACTCAGAAAGCGTTCCATGATCGCGGTATTTGTTGTTCTTGCTCTTTCTTTGATGGTCTGTTCGTCAGCTTTTGCTGCGGATAAAGTCATCAAGATAGGCGCGCTCTTCCCACTCACGGGTCCGGCGGCTGTTTCCGGGCAGAATTGCGTAAATGCAGTACTTGCGGCAGCTGATGTCATCAACAAGGCCAATCCTGATATCAAAGCTCCTCTCGCAGCCAAAGAAGGTCTTCTCGACGGATACAAGATCGAAATTATCAAGGCCGACCATCAGGGTAAGCCTGACGTCGCAAAGTCAGAAGCAGAACGTCTCTATAATCAGGAGAAGGTCTTTGCGGTCATCGGATGCTACAACAGTTCAGCCACAAAACCGGCAAGCGCTGTTGCAGAGCGTGCAAAGAAGATCTTCATGTGCGGATGCTCTAGCTCCGCAGCCCTCACAGAGCGCGACTACAAGTACTTCTTCCGTCACGCTCCGACAGATGCCATCGAATCAAAGGAATTTGTTGAGTATATTGAATACCTGAACAAAGAGAAAAAAGCAGGCATTAAGACCCTCGGACTTATCTATGAGAACACCGAGTTTGGAAAGCATGCCGCAGAAGAGGCACACAAGGCTGCAAAGACCGTCGGACTTAAAGTCGTAGCCGACGTTCCCTTCAACAACGGAGCAACCAACCTCAACAGCGAAGTCCAGACCCTTAAGGCGGCAAATCCCGATGCAGTATTCGGCGCAGCACTGGGCGGCGACTATTCACTGTGGGTACGCACGATGAAGCAGGTCAACTGGCTCCCGAAGATAGCCCTTAACTACTGCACCGGCTACCAGAACCCGGCAGTTCAGAAGGAACTTGCAGGCGACGGCGACTACTTCATGGGCGGAATGGGATATTCACCCGCACTTGCGAAAGAATTCATGCCTGAAGCTATAAAGATCGAAAAGAAGTACTACACTCCAAGAAGCAACCAGCCGTTTGACAGCGACTCGATCCAGGAAGGCGTAATGCTCTTCGTGCTTGCACAGGCGATAGAGAAGGCAGGATCACTTGATACCGAAAAGGTTGCACAGATACTCAGGACCGAAGAATTTACATCAGTAATGTCCCTGAGCGGAAAGGTCAAGTTTGAGCCCGGCGGACAGAACGTTTACGCACTCAGCGTAATCACCCAGATAAAGGACCAGGATTACAAGACAGTCTTCCCGCTTAAGTATAAAAAGTCGGAACCTGTATTCCCCATGACCCCGTGGGGCAAACGCTAGCCGATATTAAAACCAAAGCGTTATGAGGCAGGCGGGGCGATCCATTGCCCCGCCTCTTTTAGGGAGGTATTTTACAGTGAGTAACTTTGTTCAGGTTTTAATAGACGGGATCCTCAGCGGACTTTTGTACGCGCTTGTCGCGGCCGGCCTCAGCATGATGTGGGGAGTTATGGACGTGATCAACTTCGCTCACGGGGAATTCCTTATGGTTGCAATGTATCTCTGTTATTGGATAGGAGAGATACTCGGGATAGATCCGCTCTTTTCATGGATAGCGGCAGGAATATTCCTCTTCCTTCTGGGGGCTTTGACTTACAGGCTCATAATCAAGAACAGCCTCGGAAAGGCTGCCATGGCTCCTCTCCTTGCAACATTCGGCCTTTCGATGCTCTTAAAAAATTTCTGTATGAACCGTTTTACCCCCAATTTCCGTCTGCTCTCCGGAACCATAATGGAAGGCAAAACATTTGAATTTGCCGGCGCAATAGTATCGCTGCCTCAGCTTGTCACAGCGCTGTTTTCGCTTGCGGTGCTGCTTGCCGTCTACTGGCTCATAAAAAAGACAAGAGTAGGCTGGGCAATACAGGCTACCGCCATGGACAAGGAAGCAGCTGAACTTATGGGGATCGACACAGAAAATATTTATCTGCTCGTTTTCGGGATCGGCGGTGCCTGTGTCGGTGTAGCGGGCGGACTTATGACTACATACCTTGCAGTGCACCCCGAAGTGGGTGGACTTTTCAGCCTGATCGCCTTTGTGGTTGTCGCACTCGGAGGCTTTGGAAGCATTCCCGGAGCACTGTTTGCGGCTCTTCTGATCGGCCTTGTGGAATCCTTTGCAGGATTCTATGTGGCGGCGGTCGTGAAGTACGTGGCGGTATTTGCGATATACCTTGTTGTAATACTAATAAGACCTAAGGGTCTATTCGGGTGGTGACGGCGATGTTTAAAGACAAAACAGACAAACTCTGGTATGGATTCCTTGCTGTCGCCCTTGTGCTGCCGTTTATCCCCGGTCTTATAGGGGGTTCATTCTTCGGCCACGTAGCTACCATGATTTTGCTTTATGCGGCCATGGCTCAGTCTTGGAACATAATAAGCGGATATTGCGGGCAGACCTCTTTCGGACACTCAGTATTCTTTGGGATAGGCGCATATGCTGCTGCTTTGGCGGTAGTTAATTTCGAGAGCCTCCCCTGGTACGGAGCCCCTCTGGGAATGTTGGCTTCAGCTGTTGTGTCGGTAATAATCAGCTACCCATGTTTCAAGCTCAAAGGCCACTATTTTGCGATAGCTACATTTGCCATCGTAGAAATATTTAACCGTCTCTTTATGATCTGGGATACGATCGGAGGAGCTCTTGGACTGGACTATCCGATACTCCCCGACGGCTGGAAGAATTTTTCCTGGTCTGACACCAAGAACGGATACTATTTGGGTGCCCTTGCAATATTTATTCTGGTCTTCAGCATTGTAAGATGGATAGAAAGGCACAGGATGGGATACTACCTGAGAGCCGTACGCGAAGGACAGGAAACAGCGGAATCACTCGGAGTCAACAGCACCGTGGTCAAACTATCAGCGATGGCCCTTTCGGCAGCACTTGCTGCCCTTTGCGGATCGTTCTTCGCCCAGTACAATTACCGCGTAGATCCGCCTATGGTAATGTCCCTTGACATGTCAATGAAATTTGTCCTGATCACTATACTGGGAGGAATCGGAACATTCTGGGGCCCGTTCCTCGGAGCACTGGTGCTCATTCCTCTCCAGGAATACACCCGCGCGTACCTTTCAAATCTTGGGGCAGGCGTTGACCTGATGATATTCGGCCTGATCATAATAATAGTAATGATCAAGCAGCCCCTTGGGATCATGGGTCTGATCAGGCACTTTACAAGGAAAAAAATCGTAAAGGAAGAAGGTGACGCGTGATGGCACTGCTTGAAGTTAGAAATCTGACCATGAAATTCGGATCCCTGCTTGCCAACAGCGATGTCTCCTTTGATGTGGAAAAGGGAACCATAGTGGGCCTTATCGGCCCCAACGGGGCAGGCAAGACGACACTTTTCAACTGTGTTGCAGGTCTCTACAAACCCGCGTCAGGGAAGGTCACGTTTGACGGACTTGATGTCACCGGGTATCCGTCATGGAAGATGGCCCGCCTAGGTCTTGCAAGGACCTTTCAGGTCGTAAGGCCCCTAAAGGAGATGACCGTGTATGAAAATATTCTGGTCGGAGCCTATATGCGCTACAGTGACACAACAAAGGCAAACGAGGTGGCGGAACACTGTGTGGATCTCTGCTTCCTGGGAGATCTGAGGAACAAGCTTTCCGGCGGACTGACTATAGGCAACAAGAAAAGGCTTGAGGTGGCAAGGTCCCTTGCAACAGGCCCGAAACTTCTTCTTCTTGACGAGTCTGTTGCCGGACTTACATCAACTGAGGTAAAAGAGATGGTGGAAGTCATTGTAAGGCTCAGGGAGGAAGGCGTCACCATACTTATGGTCGAGCATATCATGGAGGCTATAATGCCGATAGCAGATAAGATAGTCGTTCTTGCCAGCGGCAAAAAGATAGCTGAAGACAGCCCACAGGCAGTAATCAACGATCCGACAGTCATTACGGCATACTTCGGCGAGAAATTCGCGAAGAGACTCAGGGTCTGTGAGGGGGAACAGTGATGTCGGCAATGCTCGAAGTGAAAAACATACACTGTGCCTATGACGCGGTTCCTGTCATACACGGCATATCGCTTGATGTAAATGAGGGCGAGCTTGTCGCAATAATCGGAGCGAACGGCGCCGGCAAAAGCACTACCATGAGAACTATCGCAGGATTGATGCATCCCGTCAGCGGGACGATAAGCTTTATGGGAGAGGATATTTCAAAAACACCTGCTTCAAAAGCCATCAAGAAAGGCTTGAGTTACGTTCCGGAAGGACGGCGCCTCTTCTCCAAACTGACGGTGCGTGAGAACCTTGAACTCGGCGCTTTTGCGACAAAGGACAGAAAAGTCATAGATGAACGCCTGGACGAAATGTACGACCTTTTCCCGATCCTCAAAGACCGCAGGGATCAGACAGCCGAGACGATGAGCGGCGGTGAGCAGCAGATGTGTGCCATCGCAAGGGGGCTTATGTCGAAACCAAAGCTTCTGCTTCTTGACGAACTCTCCCTTGGTCTGCAGCCCAGCCTGGTCGAAAAAGTTTTTGAGACCGTCGTCGAGATAAATAAGAGGGGCGTAACTATACTCCTTGTCGAACAGATGGTCCAGGAAGCCCTTGAGATCGCAAAGAGAGGCTATGTCATCCAGACCGGTACAATAGTCTATTCCGGTACATCCCAGGAGCTTCTCTGCTCGGAAGAGGTCCGCAAGGCCTACATGGGCATGTAAATTTAAGTCAGATAAGCATATTTGATCATAAAGATCCGGCCGGTATCCCACATGGGGTCACCGGCCGGATCTCTGTTTAACAAGACATTTTTTCTGGTCTCAGAGAAAGTTTTTAAAGGGCAGAACAGCAGATCTCCGGCATAAGTACGGACTTAAAGCCACGGTCCCTTCAACAGCATCTTTGCCGCCTCTGTGAGAGGTATCAGATCTGTCCTGTCAATGAACCCGAGAGAAAACTTTCTGTTAAGTGCCATCATGAGCCGCAGACCAAAGGAGACCCTGTTGAGGTAAGAAAATACTCCTGCTGCACCTGAAGGGATATTCTTTGCTTCTTTCCCGTACATCAGGCAGAGATCCTGCATGTCATAATAAATATCTTCTGCGGTGGATCCGAATTTCCTTACTGAAGCAGGGATATCATTCTTTTTTATTCCCTCTCCTACCATCTTTGAGAACATTGCGGCTGCCATCGGAGCTCTGCAGACTCCCACAAGTGAAATGTAGGGAGCTCCGAAAGCAAGTCCCTTGTATATACTGTCTTCGAGTGAGAAGCCTCCGGTAATTGCCGCTCCGGGGAGCCTATTCCCCTCTTTTTTCATTTTTTCGAGGATGTCCCGGACAATGCTTTCAAGGAAGATGGTCGGCAGTCCCCATTCATTCATCATTTTGCAGGGGCTGTTTCCCGTTCCTCCTCCCGCGCCATCAAAAGTTACCAGGTCAACAGATGCTGCAGAGGCGATTTTAAGTATCAGTTCAAGTTCATTTCTGTCATATCCGCCGGCCTTGAGCATTATCCTTTTTGCACCGATTGATCTCAGGCTGTTGATATAGCGGGTAAGGTTTTCCTCACTGTACATTGGAAGACGGCCCATTGTCCTGAATACAGGCTTAAATCCTGAAGAAAGTATTTTTTCGATCTCTGCTGATCCGGGGTCGGGGTATACCAGACTTCCTTTTGCTTTGAGGGATTTTGCCTCTTCATAGGATATTTTTTTTGAAACTGCCTGAATGCCCTTGGCGGCCTGTCCCAATTTGATCTCTACGCTTTTTACTCCTAATTTTTCTATTGCATATTCAAGGACCCCGAAAGAGACATCGTCGTAATTTGCCTGGAGCACGATGTCGCCGTAACCCCTGTCGTAGACCCTGAAGCGTGAGACCATATCTTTTATCAGCGGAGAAGATGTCAGCCTGCCTTTAGAAAACTCAGCACCGCTGTCCTTGTTGGCAACTGCTTCTCCTATTACTGCTGTCACCCCGGCCATTGCCGCCCCCGCGTAGTAGTCCTGCCAGTTAAGTTTTGCCACTGCAGGAAGTATCACCGGCATTTTTTGCGCAACAGGGTGCGCCATTCCAAAACTGCACGAAAGGTCGACGCTGAGAGGGTGGGCAATGTCAGCATCACCCGGCAGTCCCTGCGCACCGAAGACCCTGCCGTTTATGTTGAAATCAGAAAAATCAGTGGGATATTTTTTCTCCGAGGCGAACTGGCTTCTGTTTGGGTCAGAGGGGTAAGCAGCTTCAGTCCCCCTTAATGCGGAAAGCCCTATCTCACAAAGCGCAGGGCACTCCTGCACACAGTCGGAACACATTCCTGAGCATGATGCGTGGTTTGGAGTTCTCAGCCTTGTTTCGTTGAATCCTGAGCTTAAATCCGGACTGTAAGACATTTTGATCATCTGCCTTTCATATTCCCATTATCATCCCCCGGCTCTTTGGTTGTCAAATCAGAAGGGGAGGGCCGCATGTGATCAAAAAGTAATTATTTTATCCTTGTAGTCAAAAAGCGTTTGTGATACGCTTCACTAGGATATAAGCTGACCTTAAGAGAAGGGAATACAGATGCAATGGACAACATAAGAAGGATAGACGATCTTGCAAAGGCCGGGGCGCTGCCGAAAGAAGAGCTTACAGCGCTTCTCTCGTCTTACAGCGAAGCGGACAGGATGTATGCAGCCGAAAAGGCAAAGGAAACCTCACTCGCTGTATTTGGCAGAAAGATATTTTCAAGGGGTCTTGTAGAGATATCGAATTACTGCAGGAATGACTGCTATTACTGCGGGATAAGAAGAAGCAACACGAAAGCCGTAAGATACAGGCTCTCAGAGGATGATATCTATTACTGCTGCGACTGGGGATATGGGGCCGGGTTCAGGACCTTTGTCCTTCAGGGCGGCGAAGACAGCTTCTTCACAGACGACCTTCTTGTAAAGATCATAGGCAGGATCAAGGAAAAATACAGCGACTGTGCGATCACCATCTCACTTGGGGAAATGGAGAGGGCTTCATACCAGAGGCTGTTTGACGCTGGGGCCGACAGATATCTTCTCAGGCACGAGACTGCATGTGAAGCACACTATTCCAAACTTCACCCCTCCTCTCTGACTTTAGCCAACAGAAAGAGGTGCCTCTATGACCTGAAAGAGATAGGCTTTCAGACCGGGTGCGGCCTGATGGTGGGATCTCCCTTCCAGACCAGGGAGAACCTTGCAGAAGACCTCCTCTTCATGAAGGAGTTCGGCCCCCACATGGTCGGGATCGGTCCCTTCATCCCGCACAGCGAGACCCCGTTCAGGGACTGTCCTGCCGGAAGCGCTGAGGACTCACTCTTTATGGTAAGCCTGGTAAGGCTTATGCACCCAAGGGTCCTGCTGCCCGCCACAACTGCGCTTGGGACAGTGAGGTCAGACGGAAGGGAGCAGGGTATTCTTGCAGGCGCAAATGTAGTGATGCCAAATATCTCTCCCCTTGATGCAAGAAAAAATTACCTGCTGTACGACAACAAGATCGGCACAGCTGATGATGCTTCAGAGAGCCTTGCCTATGTAAAAGCGAAGATAGAAAGCATTGGCTATGAGATGGTCCCTGAACGTGGAGATTACCGCTGACCAATTTCTCTTCTTTGACTGGTAAGGGCGTGTATATTAGAATAGGAAAGCTGTGATATATAGGAGGGACGTCATGAAGCTGCGGGATGTCGTAGGTCTTATTGAAAAGAGGATGCCTCTGGGCTGGGCCGAGGACTGGGACAACCCCGGACTGCAGGTGGGTGATCCCGACTCAGAAATATCAAAGATAGGAATTGTACTCGATGTGACCGAAGAGACGGTCAATAGGGCCTCGGAGAACGGATGCAGCCTTCTCGTATCGCATCATCCCATTATTTTCAGGCCGATCAGGAACATCATACCGGACAGGCCTTCAGGCAGAGCAGTGGTGAACGCCGTCAAAAACGGGCTCGCGCTGTATGCGGCGCACACCAACTGGGATTCATCACCGGAAGGCGTCAACTTCACACTTGCGGAACTGCTGGGTCTTGATGATATTACACCTCTCATTGATCCCCCGGACGGCTCTTCCCGGGGAATGGGAGCAGTGGGCGAGCTTATGATGCCAATGACCCTTGAGACGTTGACGAGACTGATAAAGGAGAGATGGTCGCTCTCATCCTGCAAGGCTTACCGAGTCGGTCCCGCTATGATAAAGAGAATAGCGCTCGGAGGCGGTTCGTGCGGAGACATGTGGTCTTTGGCTGCAGATAAGGGAGCATCGGTCTTCGTTACATCCGACATCTCATATCACGAAAGGCAGGATGCCCTGAACTGCGGGCTTGGACTTATCGAAGTTGACCACGGTGAAATGGAGAGAGCCAGCCTGCCCAAGCTCAGGTCGATCATTGAAAAAGAGACGGGACTGACTGTTGAACTGATCACTGAAACTGAGAGGGAGAGCTACACAATTTAGTAAGACCGTAATATTGCCGTTGTTGTGCGGATCGGCGGAACTTTAGAAGGGAAAGTGGAATAAATGGACGAAAAAAAGAGGATATTCAGCGGAATGAGGCCTACAGGCAAACTGCACTACGGCCATATGGCAGGTGCCCTTATCAATTGGGTAAAGCTGCAGAACGATTATAACTGCTTCTGGGGTATAGTCGACTGGCATGCGATGATGTCGGATTATGCCGACTGCAGCAAAGTTAAGGCAAACTGCAGAGAGATACTGCTCGACTGGCTTGCGGTGGGAGTCGACCCGGAGAAGTCTTCGATATTTATCCAGTCACATGTCAAGCAGCATGCCGAGATACACCTCGCCCTTTCGATGATAACTCCTCTGGGATGGCTTGAACGCTGTCCGACCTACAAAGAACAGATACTTAACCTTCAGAACAAGGATCTTTCGACATATGCATTCCTGGGCTATCCTGTGCTGATGGCCGGCGACATCCTGCTCTATAAGTCATGGGCCGTGCCTGTCGGAGAAGACCAGGGCCCGCACCTTGAACTTACCAGGGAAGTCGCGCGAAGGTTCAACCACTTCTACGGAGATATCTTCCCGGAGCCGGAGACACTCCTTACCCCCACTGCCAAAATGCCGGGCACGGACGGACGGAAAATGAGCAAGTCATACGGCAACGCGCTGGATATCGCGGATGACATGAAGACCATATGGGAGAAGCTCAGGACCATGACGACAGATCCGGCCCGGGAGAGAAGGACGGATCCCGGTACGCCTGAAAAGTGCCCTGTCTGGGACATACATAAGTTTTTCAACAAGGATGCCGGGGAAATGTCGGAGATACACGAAGGATGCATGACAGCCGGAATAGGCTGCGTCGACTGCAAAAAGAAGCTGATGGTGCATCTTGAAAAGATGATGAGACCCATACAGGAACGCAGGGCCTATTATGAGGGACGCGAGGATGATCTGATGCAGATACTTGAGTCAGGCGCGTCACGCGCCCGTTCGGTGGCTGAAAAAACGATGGAAGACGTTTACAGGGTGATGGGACTCCTTCACTGATGAGAGGAAATTGACAGAACAGTACGAAGCATTGCCCAAAACGCAAAATGAGGACCGGAGAGGGTTCGAGGTTCAGCTCGGAGCTTTTTCCGGTCCGCTTGACCTTTTGTGCCATCTTGTCGAGAGCAGGGAGATGGATCCTGCTCAGCTGAACCTGACAGAACTGGTATCACAGTATGTCAGTTTCCTTGTAAACAGCAAACGTACTACGCTGAACGAGATGGCGGAATTCTTCTCTTTTGCCAGCAGACTTCTTCTGAGAAAGGTCCACTCGCTCTTTCCGGCACAGCGTGATTCCGGTGAAAATGAAGGGTTCGCGGATGAAGATCCCTTTGCGGATGAGGAAGAACTCAGGAGGATGATCGAGGTCTTCAGGCCTTACAGGAACGCGGCAGCGCACCTTGCTGAACTTCAAAGGGAGAGGGAACGCTCTTTTGTAAGGATAGCCGATGAGGAAAGCACCCCCTTCTATGACCTGGGCGATCTCTATGGGCTGGCATCCCTCTGGTGGCAGCTTCTCGACAGATACAACGAAAAGAGGTACGCGGGCAACTGCGGCGAAGAGTCGCTGTGGGAGGATATACCCGATGCCATCCCCGAAGAACGTCAGGTCGAGGAGAGGATGGAGGAGCTTCTGCGCAGAATAAGAAAAAAGGAGCTCTCCCTGAGGGATCTGCTTGAGGAGAAAAACAAGAAAATACTCATCGTTACCCTTCTTGCACTGCTTGAAATGTCGCGCCTGGGAATGGTAAGGATCAAACAGTCTGAAACGTTGGGAGATGTTATGGTTGCAGCAGTCTGATGAGAAAATAAAGAGAGAGATGGGACTGCTTGAAAGGCAGGTCGAAGCGATGCTCTTCGTATCGCCGCAGCCTGTTTCGAGTCAGGAGATAGCCACATACCTCGGGGTGACGCCCGGCAGAGTAGAATCTGCAGTCAGCACTCTGAGGGAAATATACGCCGCTTCGCACGGACTTGCTGTCCTCTTTGTAGCGGGCGGCTGGCAGATGGCTACGGCTCCCGATCTTGCCGAGGCGATCGAGGCATTTTCAGGATCTGTTTCACTCCAGAAGGTCAGGCTCAGCAAAGCAGCCCTAGAGACGCTCTCTGTAATTGCCTACAATCAGCCGGTGACCCGTTCAGAAATTGAGGATATCCGCTCGGTAAGATGCGACAGGGTCGTCGACACACTTTTGAAACATGGGCTTGTCAGGATCGCCGGCAGAAAAAAGAGCGTAGGTTCGCCCCTCCTTTTCAGGACTACCGAACGCTTCCTTGAAATATTCGGTCTTACAGGCATAAGTTCACTGCCCTCGCTGGAGGAGCTTAAAGACTACGGTTCCGATGAGGGGTCCTTCGACCCCTTTGAGGGACCGGATAAAGTGTCGGACGAAGAGGACAACGATGAGTGGATCAAAAAATAGCACAAGGCTGAACAGATATCTCGCTCTATGCGGGATAGGCGCAAGGCGCAAGGTAGAAGAATTTATCCTGGCGGGAAAGGTCTGTGTCAACGGTGAAGTCGTCACTGAACCGGGAAGGCAGGTGGCGGGATCAGACAGGGTCACCTTTGAGGGGAAGGATATCTCTCCGGTCGAGCAGAAATACCTGATCTTCAACAAACCAAGAGGGGTGCTCTGTGCGGTCGAAGACAGCCGGGAGCAGACGGTGATCGATATCCTGCCGACTGAGATGGACAAATTCCGTCTTTTTCCGGTCGGCCGGCTGGACAGGGAGAGCGAAGGGCTGATCATACTTACTAATGACGGCATGTTCTCGCAGGAGCTTATCCATCCATCAATGGGCATAACCAAGACCTACGAAGTTGAACTGAGGAGCCCTCTTCCGGAAGAGAAACTGATCGAATGGACCCGTGGAGTGGAAGCGGAAGGGTTTTTCCTGAAACCCATATCTGTCAGGAGAATAGGCCGGCGTCCGCTTCAATGCTGGTTCGAAGTGGTGCTTGGTGAAGGCATCAAGCGAGAGATACGGCTTATGGTGCGTTCGCTTGAAAATGATGTAAGAAGATTGGTAAGAAGGAAGATAGGCAGGCTCGAACTCAGGGAACTTCCCTCCGGGAGCTTTATTTCAGTCAGTAAGGAAGAACTTTGGAGTTATATTAAGAACGGAAAGATAGTATAATATCAGTTTAAGGAATGCCTGTTAAAGGAAATTTCGGTCCGGCAAAAGCGGCCCGAAATGTTTTTGTATTGCCATAAGGCATCAGAGGAGTCTCGTATGGATAAAATTAGGATGCGTAAGCTTGTGATCACCATAGACGGACCTGCAGGCGCAGGCAAGAGCACCGTTGCGAAGATAGCTGCGGAGAGGCTTGGATTGCCCTATCTTGATACGGGAGCCATATATAGGGCCGTAACATGGAAACTGCTTGAGGATGGAATAGTTCCCGGTGATACGGAGAAGATAGCGGCGGCTCTCAAGAGCATATCAGTATCCCTTTCAGGTGGCAGTGTCTCTGTGAACGGAAGGGACGTGACCGCAGAGATAAGGAGACCTGCCGTTGACTCTGCAGTTTCTTCAGTTTCTGCACTCAGGCCCGTAAGGGATGCTCTCATGGGCTTTCAGAGGGGGCAGGCCTTGGAAGGGCTTGTCGCTGACGGCAGGGACATGGGCACTGTTGTCTTCCCCGATGCTGACCTTAAAATATTTCTCACAGCGGATGCAGGGGAGAGGGCAATGCGCCGTTATAAAGAAAGAGTGGAACGCGGGGAAAATGCTGACTTTGATGAAATACTAAAATACGTCAACGAGCGAGACCTTTACGACATGAACAGGGAGATAGCGCCGCTGCGTCCGGCACCCGGCTGTGTGATACTCGACAGCACGAAAATGACTATAGGAGAGGTGGCTGACGTTATTGTCAGCCTTGCCGAAGAACTGGGAGCCGGCAGAGAGAATTGAGCAGGCAAAAAAGGTCATCCATAGACCTCTCTATAAGACCCAAGAAGGCAATTGTTTGCGGGGTGGACATAAACAGCCAGGACGACACTGAAGTCTCGCTTGACGAACTGGTAATGCTTCTTGAAAATTTGGATATACCTACAGTTGCCAGAGTCATCCAAAAAAGAACGACTCCTGACCCAGCAAGTTTCGTAGGTTCAGGCAAGGCAGAGGAGATCAGTGATTTCGCCCGGAAATCAGAGGCCACGCTGCTTGTCGTGGATGATTTTCTGAGTC
Organism: Synergistaceae bacterium; assembly: GCA_036835165.1. Taxonomy (GTDB): domain Bacteria; phylum Synergistota; class Synergistia; order Synergistales; family Synergistaceae; genus Caenicola. The sequence goes on from DAITML010000010.1 coordinate 24,635, forward strand.
CGACTCAGAAGAGCAACCTCCAGAAACTGACATCAATGACAGTCTGGGACAGGGCGTTTGTCATAATGAAGATATTTGAGAGCAGGGCCCATACGGCTGAAGCAAAGCTTCAGGTGGAACTCGCACAATACAGGTACGAGATCCCCAGCCTGAAAGGACTCGGACATCAGATGTCACGGACAGGGGGAGGAATAGGTACCCGAGGTCCGGGAGAGACAGAATTCGAAAGGCACAGAAGGAAGCTTGAAAGAAGGATGAAGAGCATCACTTCGCGCCTGGAAGAAGTAAAGGAGAGAAGAAAGGACAGGCGTGAGAGGCGAAGGAAAGACGGAGCCTTTACTGCTGCGCTGGTAGGCTACACGAACAGCGGCAAATCCACCCTTTTGAAGACTCTATCCAAAGACAGCGGGATACTTGCAGCAAACCAGCTTTTCTCGACGCTTGACACTGTCGTGAGGAAGATAAGTTTAAGGGATGGGGGAAGTTTCCTGCTGTCCGACACAGTAGGCTTTATCCGGAAGCTGCCCCCGGAGCTTGTCGCGGCATTCAGAGCCACACTGGAAGAGGTGTCCGGCGCAGACCTGCTGCTTTTGGTCATAGACTCTGCAGACAAAGACCCGGTAGGAAACATGGAAATAGTTCTGGAGACGCTGAAGGAGCTCAATGCAGATGATCTGCCCAGGATCGTAGTTCTCAACAAAATAGACAAGACTGGGTCTGAAGCTGATTTTATAGCAATGGAGCTGAGAGCCAGGGGCGAAGATGCAATAAAGGTATCCGCCCTTACCGGTGAAGGTCTCGGAGAGCTTCTTGACAGAGTAAAGATGCATATGCTGGAAAATTATGAGAACAGGATGGCGGTCAGGCAGGAAGAATAACGTATGCGATAGACGGGATGTGATCTTATGTATGTAAGCATGACAGGGTTCAGCAGGACACAGATCCAAAGATCATGGGGTACAGTGAGCCTCGAAATGTCCAGCGTAAACCATAGATACCAAGAGATCTATGTGAGGCTTCCGAGGGAATTCTCAAGCTGGGAACCATGGTTTCATCAGAAGCTGCGCAAAGGTTTCCGCAGAGGGAAGCTTCAGGTCAGGATGGAGATCCTGTGGGCTCCGACGTTCAGAATGGGGCGCATAAACAAGGAAATTATGACCTCCTACTGCGAAGAGCTTATGCAGATACAGCGAATGCTGGGACAGGCGAAAGACCTTCAGCTTGAAAGCATAGCAACGCTTCCCGGGGTCCTCGACATCCCAAGTTTCGAGGAGAGCAGCGAGGCGGAAGAGTTGGAAACGGCCTTCAGCGAACTGATAGAAGAGGGCCTGAAGTCATGGCAGAAGATGAGGGAGACTGAGGGCGGACATTTGAAGGATGAGGTGCTGACCCATCTCACAGAGCTTGAAAGGCTTTCGGCGCTGATAGAGGATAAATGGATGCCTGCGAGGGATCAGGCTTTTGAGTTGACCCGGCAGAGGATATCAGAGATGCTGGAGTCTTTGGGAGGCAAGCTGGAAGAATCCAGAATGATGCAGGAAATAGCTGTTATGACCGACAAATGGGACGTGTCAGAAGAGATCGCCCGCCTCAAAAGTCATACCGCCAAGTTCAGGGCAACGGGGGAAGAAGCTGAATCCTCGGGGCGTAAACTGGATTTCATAGTCCAGGAGATGAACAGGGAGGTAAACACTTTAGATTCCAAAATATCAGACGCTGAGATCAGATGGCTGGCGGTAGATTCTAAAGCTGCACTTGAACGTATACGCGAACAAATACAGAATCTGGAGTAGATCAAGATGAATTACAGGCTTGTTCATGTGGGTTTCGGAAACATGGTGGTGGCGGACAGGATAGTTGCGATAATCAGTCCTTCATCGGCTCCTATAAAGAGGCTGAAGGAGGAGGCCAGGGAGGCCGGACTTCTGGTAGATGTCACTCAGGGAAGGAAGACCAGGGCTATCCTGATAATGGACAGCAGACATGTGATAATGTCAGCGATCCAGCCTGAGACGATAACAGGCCGTTTTGAGGGAGAGGAAGGCAAAGAGGAGAGACAATGAGAGGCAGGCTCTATATTCTTTCCGGGCCGGCAGGTGTCGGCAAGGGAACTGTACTCAGAAGAGTCTTTGAAAAACTGAACAACATTGCATACTCCGTCTCGTGTACTACCAGAGCACCAAGGCCCGGGGAGAAGGACGGCGTAAGCTACATCTTTATGGATGACCCTTCTTTCAAAAAAATGGTGACCGAAGATAAATTCCTGGAGTGGGCAAATGTGCACGGACACTTTTACGGTACCAGAAAAGACATAGTCGAGGAAATGCTGGACAAAGGCAGAGATGTCCTTCTTGAGATAGACGTCCAGGGAGCATCTCAGGTCAAGAAAAAAATGCCGGAAGCTGTAATGATCTTTATTCAGCCTCCATCGTTCGAAGAACTGATCAGAAGGCTTAAAAAGAGGGGCACAGAGGGACCTGATGAACTTGAGCTAAGGATCGCCAATGCAAAGACTGAGATGAGCCATGCCGAAGAGTATGAGCATATGATAATAAACGACAAGATAGAACAAGCGGCCGATGATCTTATCAGGATAGTAAAAAAATACCGGGAGGGTTTAATATGATATACATGGATCTGGAAACTATTTACAAAAAGAGGAACATCCCCAACAAATACATACTGACACTGGTAGTTTCTGCACGTGCCCGCCAGCTCAGCGAGAGGAAGGGCGCCATAAGCGGTTATGACGAGAAGTTTATTACAAGGGCAGTGGAGGATCTCATGCAGGGGAGGATAAGGCACTCCTTCGTAGAGACCTCTGCCAAAAAGGAAGCAAATGAGCCCCTGGAAGCGAAATAGAAGGATCCTCTTCGGCGTCACCGGAGGCATAGCAGCCTATAAAGCGCCTGACATCCTTCGTGGCTGGCGCAGGGAAGGATGCGAGGTGGAGGTGATCCTGTCACGTTCAGCTGAAGAATTCGTCAGCCCCCTTGTACTTTCGACCCTTTCCGGCAGAAAGATTTGGTGTGAAAGTGACTTCCTCTCGGCTCAGGAGGGATGGAAGATACCTCACATCACCCTGACTGAATGGGCTGAGGTTTTCGTTATTGCACCCTGCACAGCCAACGGACTGCGAATTTGCGCCCAGGGAGACGGGAGTACTCTCCTTGGAGCTGCAATGCTTGCAAACAGGCGCCCAATGGTGATTTTTCCGGCAATGAACTCGAATATGCTCCAAAACCCGGCGGTGAAAGCCAACATAGATACAATTAAGGCGATGGGACACAAAGTCGTGGATCCTGACAGCGGAATGCTTGCCTGCGGTTATGAGGGAAAGGGACGGCTTCCTGACAGCTCTGTGATATACGAGCATGTCTGGCAGGCGCTCTCTCCCAAAAAGGATCTGAGCGGGATGAAGGTCATGGTGACTGCCGGACCGACTCACGAATATATTGATCCTGTCAGATACATCAGCAATCCCAGCAGCGGAAAAATGGGATATGCACTGGCAAAGGCCGCCTGGTACAGGGGTGCCGATGTTACTCTTGTCTCAGGACCTGTATCGATACAGAGGCCTGAAGGGGTAAGGGTAATAGATGTGGTGTCCGCAGAGCAGATGTACGAAGCGTGCATAAAAGAGGCACCTGAAATGGACATCATAATAAAAGCTGCGGCTGTCGGAGATTTTCGTGCGGAAGAAGAGATGAAACAGAAACTGAAAAGACGTGATGGCGAACCGCTGACAGTAACCTTTGTCCAGAACAGGGACATCGCAGCCGAACTGGGCAGAATGAAAAAAGATGGCCAGATGCTGATAGGATTTGCAGCTGAGACCCAGGACCTGATAGCGAACGCCCAGAAGAAGATGATCGCAAAAAACCTTGACATGATAGCCTGCAACGATGTGCTTGCAAACGGTGCAGGATTTGCATCCGATACAAATACGCTCATGATAATGACAAAGGGTGGAGCGGAAGTCGAGTTTTCAGGCACAAAGGACGACGTCGCGGACACATTGCTCGATGCCGTCATAAAGAAAAAAAATAAGGAATAATGGATATTTTATCTGTCGCGGTCCCGGGACCGTGGTGGACTGACCTCTCATACACACACAAATCCTGCCTGCCTGCGGGAGCCAGGGTCAGGGTCCCGTTGGGTACTTCTTCCAGGGTGGGACTTGCAGTATCAGCAGAAGAAGAGAGACCTCCCGGCCGTCCTGACGATCTTAAGGAAATAATTGACGCAATAGACAATTCCGCACCTCTTCCGGATGAACTGTGGCGGACTGTGTGTTGGTTCGCGAAGACGTGGTTCATCGGGAAGGGTATGGCCGCGAAGGTACTTTTGCCGGCATCCTTCCTGAATGGCGGACCGTTGGAAGAAATTTCACATAAACCCGGCACAGGATCGTCGTCTGTAAGGTATATCTACGATCCGAGAGACTCCAATAGAATGGAAATATACAGAGATATCCTGGCATCATCAAAAAATTCAGTTCTGGCTCTTTTCCCCGAACTGTCGGCGGCAAAAAGATTCTGGGACCTTCTGCCAGATGACCTGAAGGAGGAGGGTGTCCTATGGCCGGACCTTTCAAAGGGAAAGCAGTGGGACTTCTGGAAGAGGTCGAGAAGGGGCGAGATCAGGTTTGCAGTCGGATGCCAGACTGCATCTTTCATACCCATTTCCGGACTTTCAACGATAATAGTTGATGAAGAGAACAGCGGTGCGTGGAAGACACAGAAACATCCTGAATTTCACCACAGAACGATATTGGCGGCACGGGCAGGATTTGCATCAGCCGACCTGATACTGGGAGGCAGGATGCCTTCAGCAAAGGTTTTTCTGCAGTGCGGCAAAGACCGGGACCGCAGCAGAATAAGGGACAGGCTGGTCTTTGTTGACATGAAGGACTCCTCTTCCTACAGCTTCGACGGGATAAAGGACAGGCTTCCAATCAGCAGGCCTCTGATAAGAGAGACACGCGAGAGCCTTGAAAATGGGAAGTGGGTCTTTTGGATTTTGGACCGTAAGGGCTACGCAGGGGAGATATTCTGCGAAGACTGCGGTTCCCCTGTCAGATGCCGCAATTGTGCGGGTGTTATGAGGTGGGAAGGCAAAACAGAACTGCTCAGGTGCCTTGACTGCGGAAAAACGGAGCCTGTGCCTGAAAAATGCCCGTCGTGCGGAGGGCCGTTTCTCCAGGGACAGAGGCCGGGCCTTGAGGCGCTTGAAGAGCACGCACGCAGTTTTTTCAAAGGGGCAGAGGTCATTCTCTTTGGTGAGGGTGCGTCGAAAATGCCTTCAGGCCTATCTATCGTAAAAAAACATCCCGCTGCCGGCATAATACTTGGAACGAGAAAAATTCTTTCCCTTACGGATGATATGTTGCCGGGTATGATCGGGTGGATAGATGCCGATGCAGAAGCAAGAGTGGAAGAGTATGATGCAAAGGCAAGAGCGTTTTCTCTGATGTGGGAATCAGCATGGAGAGGACAGGGACCGGAGAGCAGAAAGGTGGTAATACAGAGCAGACGGCCTGACAAAAGCTGGCAGCAGGCTCTAGGGATCGGCTGGGGATATTTTTGGGAACGTGAACTTAAAGAACGCAGGGAATGGGAGCTCCCGCCGTTTGTTCCCATGCTTAAGATAGACCTCCCGGCGTTTAAAAGGAATAGGCTTGCAGAGGCTCTTGAGCGGGGAGGATTTGAGTACTGGGAATCAGAAGACAGGCCTGATCGGATCTGGATAAGGACAAGGAAATTCGATTCACTTAGGAATATGATCCGGGAATATTTTGACATAAAAAATACCAGAACAGGAATACCCAGAGTCACAATAAAGCTTGACTGACGGGGATCAACAAAATCACAAGGCATGCCATGGCAGCAGCCATATGCCGGCAAGGAGAGCAAAATGGCAATAGTAGCGATCGTAGGAAGGCCGAATGTCGGCAAATCATCCATATTCAACAGAATGGTCGGGAGGAGAGCCGCGATAGTAGACGACCAGCCCGGTGTTACAAGGGACAGGATCTATGGCGAGGCTGAATGGGCCAGCAGAAAATTTTATGTTGTCGACACCGGAGGGATAATGTCTGCTGTCGACCATCCCTTCATGGAGCTTATCGCCAAACAGGTGGATCTTGCACTTGACGAGAGCAGTGCTGTAATTTTTGTGATAGACGGCAGACAGGGGATAACCCCGATGGATCAGGACATTGCACTCAAGCTGAGGAAGAGCGGCAAACCGGTGATAGTTGCGATGAACAAACTTGATAACCAAAGACAGGAAGATGAGATGCTCTTTGAGGCATACTCACTGGGATTTGACGAGGTAATAGCTACAAGTGCAGAACACAACACCGGCTTCGATGAGATATTTGATGCCGTTGTATCAAAACTGCCGCCGGATGATTTTGAATCTGAAGAAGACGACATCAGAGTTGCGATAGTCGGAAGGCCCAACGTCGGAAAATCCAGCCTGCTCAATACAATAGCAGGGGAAGAACGTTCGATGGTCAGCGACATGGCAGGAACTACACGCGATGTTGTAGACTCTCTTGTTGAAATAAACGGTGTAAAAATGAGATTTCTCGACACGGCCGGTCTCAGGAGAAAGAGCCGGGTCAACACAGACCTTGAATACTATTCAAACGTCAGGACATACCAGGCGATCGACAGATGTCATGTTGCGCTTGTCCTCCTTGACGCACAGGATCCGGTAACAGAGCAGGACAAACGGCTGATAGGACAGGTGCTTGAAAGAGGAAAGGGCCTTATCATAGTCCTCAACAAGTGGGATCTTGCCCCAAAGGAAGAGAAGATCGGAGATAAGATGACAGAACTGCTGAAGGAGGAGCTGCCCTTTGCATCGCATGCACCGAAGATATTCATCTCGGCACATTCCGGAAGAAGCATATCGAAGATCCCCGATCTCATAATAAAAGTTGAGGAAAACAGAAGAAGAAGGATATCGACATCAGAACTAAACCGGTTGGTAAAAGAGACCCTTATCTTTGAAAGGATGCCAGGAGACGGAAAAGGTCACAGCCTTAAAATCTATTACTGCACTCAGGCGGACGGTGCTCCTCCCGCATTCATATTTTTTGTCAATGATTCTGAACTCAGCACAAAATCATTCAGAAGGCATCTTGAGAACTGCTTGAGATCAATGGCCGACTTTTCAGGAGTACCAATAAAGATATTTATGCGAAACAAGGCGGAAAACTGACCTATTTTGCCAAAAGTACTTGACCTGAGCGGATTTTATCGGTATAAATGCTATTGAACTGCTCTAGCAGTGTCAATCTTGTCAGGAGGTGGCAGAAGGTGACAAAAACAGATCTCGTCAATGCCGTAGCAAAGTCTGTCGAAGGAATCACTAAGAAGAAGGCCGCAGAAGTTGTAGACGCAGTATTTGCAGGTATCCACGGCTCCCTTAAGAAGGAAGACAAGGTCCAGATCGTAGGATTCGGGACATTTGAAGTCCAGAAAAGAGCCGCACGTCAGGGCCGTAATCCTCAGGATCCGAAGAAAGTCATCCAGATCCCTGCAAAGAAAGTCCCTGTCTTCCGTGCAGGCAAAGCCCTCAAAGAAGCAGTTAACAGCAAGAAGAAGTAGTTTTTATATTTTTTCGGTTTTCGTAAATGGAAAAAATCCCGACAATATAGTTGGGATTTTTTTATTTGCAGGACTTGACCAAAACCTTATCGCGGGTTATTATACTCCCTGCTTACGGGATGTAGCGCAGCCTGGCTAGCGTACCTGCATGGGGTGCAGGTGGTCGGAGGTTCAAATCCTCTCATC
>DAITML010000011.1:0-30205 GCA_036835165.1 Synergistaceae bacterium
TTCAAGCGCGGCCTTGGCAGCGATAAGATCCTGAAGTGCCATCCCGGTTGCGTCAAACATCGTTATCTCATCCGAAGACGTCCTTCCCGGCTTAGTTCCGTTCAGGACCTCCCCAATTTCTGTTATTCCCTCCGGTTTGATCAGTTCCGCCAAGACGGCGTGCTGGCACTCTCCTTTTTGGGCCGCCTGGTGCCTTGAGTCGGCAAAGACCTTCACACTTGCTGTTATCTCCGGACCTATCTCCTGTTTTCCCGGCATATCAGCTCCAATGGTGTTTATGTGAGAACCCTTCCGAAGCCAGTCCTTTTTGATGAACCCCTTTTTTGACGGTGTGCATGTTACGATTATGTCTGCATTTCTGACATGATCCTCCAGGGATGCAAAGGGGAATGCCGTTATTGTTATCCTAGGATATTGTGTTCTGACCTCTTCTGCCATCTTTTCGGCAGATGCGTCGAGGACGTCAAAAAGGTCGACCTTTTTCAGTCTGGGCATCACTTTAGAGAGCCCCATCAACTGGGCCCTTCCCTGTGCACCTGAACCGACCACAACGGCATTTTCCGACTCAGGCCTGGCAAGAGTCTCAGCACCGATCGCACCTGCAGCCCCGGTCCTCAAAAATGTCACCGGGGTGCCCTCAAGTATGCCGACAGGCTGCTGACGTTCGATATCCATTACAACTATCAGGCCGGCAAGTGCCGGGACTCCGAGCAAGGACGGGTTGTCCCTGTTCCATCCCAGTATCTTTAGCCCATATATCCCTGATCCCTCCAGGTACGCCGATTTGATGTCCATATCCGTCCTGCCCGTATCAAATTCATGTGTGATTATAGGGAAAAGCCCTGCGCGTCCCGACGAGAAAAGCCTGTAGGCCTCTTTTACTCCCGGCATCACGTCATCCATTGTGACAAGGGCCCTAAATTGCGCCGCATCCAATATCCTGAGCCTGTACATAGGCAGCTCCTATCTTCCGCAGCTCATAGCGGACAGAAATTTTTCCTCTCCGATGTTGCCTCCGGAGACAACTATTCCGACCCTTTTGTCCTTAAGATCTACGCTTCCGGCAAGGGCAGCCGCGACCGCAATGGCGCCTGCCCCCTCAACGAGCTGGTGGTGTTTTTCGAACATGAAGCGAATGCCCAGGGCTATCTCCTCTTCTGAGACAGCTATGAGCCCCTCAAGTTCGCTGAGGACAAAAGCAAGATGATTCTGACATGCTCCGCCGCCAAGCGCGTCCGCCAGGCTGACATCTTCGTCCGTAAGCTCTACCCTGCCCCTTTTGACAGCCTCGGGCCATGCCGGATTAGCCTTCGCATGAACACCCCAGACTTTGATCCCGGGCCTGAGTGCCTTGGCAGCCGTTGCGACTCCGCGGATCAGTCCCGCTCCGCTTATCTGACAGAGAATAATATCGAGTTCCGGCTCGTCCTGGATCATTTCCAGTCCCACAGTCCCCTGTCCTGCTGATACGTATGGATCGTCAAACGCTGAGATGAATACCAGATTTTCTTTTTCAGCCATCTTCATGCTCTCTGTCTCCGCCTCGTCATAATATGTTCCTATAACGCGGAGCTCTACATATTCGCCGCCCTTTTCAAGTATGGACTCCCGTTTTACCTGGGGACACTGGCCGGGAACGCATATGACTGCTTTTACCTTAAGGTCCCTGGCAGCCATTGCTATGCCCTGTGCATGATTCCCGCTTGAACAGGTTATGACTCCCTTCTCTCTCTCTTCTTGGGTCATGGCGAACATCCTGTTGAAAGCACCCCTTGGTTTGAAAGAACCTGCGATCTGCTGATTTTCCAGTTTGAGCCAGACCTTTGCGCCGGTCGATCTGCTCAATGCGGGGGAGTATTCAAACGGAGTGTGCCTGATCCTGTTTTTTAGGAATCTTGCAGCAAGGAGAATATCGGTTATGGTTACTTCATATGACATAAAGAGCACTACCCTTCATATATTTTTGTTACATATGGAGATGTCGATGAGGAGAGCATCGCGGGATAATCGAGGCTGAAGCGGAGGATATCCCCCACATTGTATCTCTTCCGGCAATCCTCGATGTCAACAAGCAGATGATCGCTTGAAGCCGTGATTATCTTGACGCCGTCATCAAGGGGCGTGAGTCCGCCGATGTTTACATCCTGCCTTCCGATTGCCAGTATACCGCGCAGCCTTTCCCCCCTGTCTTCAAAATAGGGGACGTTTCCAAATGCATCTCTGCCTATTTCACCAATAGGCTTTGTAGGCTTTCTGCGGACTTCGACCAGCTCTGCTTCCAGTTCCATGGTATCCTGCCTCAGCCAGGGAACTATCACCCCGGAAGATTTATCTGATCCAAGAAGGTATCCTTCGCCTATCCTCAGATTGTTTATCCTCTTAGGGAAAAGTTCTCCGTCGATCGCGATAAGTGATCGTGTAGTAGCACCTCCGGAAAATATTTCAAGTTTCCGCCCGAGCTCTGATTCGATCTTCTCACCGAAGGAAAGGAATCTTGCCATGCTTTCCTTTGACGGAAGAACTCCGCTGGCACAGCCGTAATTCACTCCTATTCCGGCAATTTTGAGCGCGGGACTCAACTTTTTCAGACCTGCCGCAATAGTCTCTGCCTCATCCGGCCAGAACCCTTCCCTTAAGTCTCCCATATCTGCCATAAGGAGTACAGAGTGCTCTTTCTTTTTTGATTCGCATTCCTTCGACATCAGTTCGAGAGTTCCCAGATCCGAGACAAGGGAGTAATCCGCCAGTTCTATAACATCTTCTATCTCGGACTGCATGGGTATCCTTATCAGAGCAAAAGGAGTTTTAATGCCATCCGCCTTCATTCTTCTGATATTCCTGATCCTGCTGTCTGCCAATGCTGATATCTTTGCTCCGGAAAGCCGCCTGGCCAGTTCGAGGGGGCAGGAGAGACCTTTCGTGACAGCCCACACGGATATTCCGTGTTCAGCGCACTTTGCTGCAATTTTGTTTATGTTGCTCTCCATAACGTCAAGATGAACTCTGAGTACCGGGTATGACATTTTAATCACTCCTTTTCGTTATTTTTTCCACATATTAATATTATATCAAGCCTAATTCGGCAGCACATTAGACAAGAAAAAGTTTTCCTGACGAAGTGCCGGGGAATAAAGTTTCCACATCCAAGAAATAATGAATTTCAGCTGTCAATCTTTACATCTATTCAGGTGATCGCCTATAGTTATCAGATCCTCTATCACACCGTACGCCGTATCAAGAAGATCCGGGCATTCCTGTACTATCGTATTCGGATGCATCAGGTCCGACTCTATTCGTACAGCGGAACCGTAATGGGATATCAGACAGAATATGTCGTCCTTTTTTATTTCCTCCACTCTTACTGAGGTCCGCACTTTATTTCCGTCTCTGCTGCCCCTGCATATAAGCTTCAGCCTCGTACCCCTCCTGAGCGCATCCTGAGCCATTTTAGGCGTGATCGCTCTTATTCCCTCCCTCTCAACTTCCAGGGGTGTGATATCAGCGCCCATCAGCACATTTGCCAGAGCAGCCGCTTTTGCGGCAGGATCCCATCCGTCAATGTCCATTGAAGGATCTGCCTCCGCTATGCCTGCCTCCTGTGCGATCCTAATCCCATCTTCCATGGAACCGCCCTTTTCCATGTGTGAAAGTATAAAGTTGGTGGTCCCGTTGAGTATCCCAGAAAATCCCCTTACCGCGGCACCCTTCATGCAGCGGCTGCAGAAGTTGAATACAGGCGCTCCGTCCATCACTGCGGATTCAAAAAGGTAGAGGGCTCCGTTCATTTCTGCAAGATCCCTCAGCTCCCCATAACTAAAGCTTACGGGACCCTTATTTGCCGAAGCTACGGATTTTCCTCTTCTCAGCGCTGCCCTGACGTGAGAAGCGGCCGGCTCGCCTTTTCCCTCGATCGACAAGGCGGAGAGCTCCACCAGAACATCATAATCAAGGTTTTTGGCAGCTTCAAGTGGAGTAAGCGGGGAGAGTTTGCTTTCGTCCGCGGTAAGCCTGTTGGTTTGTTCCAGTTCCTTAAGTACGGAATTTAAGTCAATTCCCTCTTTATTCTCCAATCCTCCGTGCCTGCCTGTGAATATGCCGATCACTTCAGGAGAGATGTCAAGGGCCGGGTATAGGTCTTTTTTCATGAAAATCCTGGCCATCTCTTTTGCTACATTTCCAAATCCTATAAAAAGTATTTTCATTTACTCCCATCATCCCTTTAAAAGTCTTATACATTGGATTATAGTTACTGTGATATTGATGTCAATTTGTCACTCGGCCTGTCCCGCAAAGAGAGAAAAAAGATGCTTATCTTCATACCCGGATGGACCCAATGACGTTAAGACGCAACAGACAAAAGGAGGACGTAATATTGAGTAATTTACCGATCGATCCGGGCATTACAGACGTTGTCAAAGCATACCGTTTTCTGAAAAACCGCGTCAGGCACACTCCGACAGAATACTCATTCCCGCTGAGCGAGATATGCAGTGCACCTGTTTACATAAAGTGGGAGAACCAACAGCTTTGCGGTTCTTTTAAATTAAGGGGAGCTCTTTACAAAATGAATTCCCTCTCCCATGAAGAGAGAGCAAAAGGCGTAGTGACGTGTTCGAGCGGTAACCACGGTCAGGGAGTCGCCCTGGCAGCAATGGAACTTGGCATCAGAACACAGATATTTGTCCCTAAAGCATGTCCGGAGACAAAGAAAACCGCGATAAAAAGAAGGGGCGGCGTCTATGTCGAACTTGTGGTGACTGAAGGGGATTATGACTTTGCGGAGCATTCAGCGCACGAACAGGCTGATAGAACGGGAATGACCTATGTCTCCTCTTTTGAGGATGCGACGGTTATCTCCGGACAGGGCACCGCAGGATTTGAAATGTTCACAGATGAGCCCGACATCGGGCTTCTTATCATACCTGCCGGCGGGGGCGGTTTGATGAACGGTATTGCCATTGCGGCAAAGGCACTGAACCCTGACGTTGAGATCTGGGGGGTCCAGTCCGTTGCCTCAAATCCATGGGTGGTTTCATGGACTGACGGTATCGTAAAGGAAGTAGAATATCTTGATACGCTGGCAGACGGGCTGGCTGGATACATACCTCAAAGTCTGCTCTCCCTGGCAAAAAAACGTGTTACAGGCATCATTGAGATAACAGAAGAGGATATTGCCAAAGCCATTGCTTTTCTGCACAGGGAACACCATCAGATAGTTGAGGGCGCAGGCGCAGTGGGAGTTGCAGCCCTTCTGGCTGGCAAGATCAAAACTGAAGGGAAAAAAACAGGGATAGTAATTTCAGGGGGCAACATCGACGAGGAAAAACTTAAGGAGATCCTTACCAGATATTGATTTTTGGGTATACAGAAATATACACGCGCCCCCGGGACCAATTCCGGGGGCGCATTCCTGACAGCTGGATCCTGGATCTAAGAGAAGACCGGACTATGAAAGGCCTGTCACTCTGCCCTATCCAAAGGGAGTTCCGAGTTGCCTGCCCATGCCTGGAAACCCTCGTCATAGCACTGTGACTTATGGAAGCCGGCATATCGGAGTGCCATCGTTACAAAGGCAGCCCTTACTCCCGCTGTGTCATATACCACGATCTCGTTATCCGGCGTTATGCAGTGTTTCTGAAGAAGCTCAGTGATCTCTTCAACTTCCTTAAATTGATATCCGTCTTTGACAAAATTCTGCATTTCTATGTTGACAGCTCCCGGAAGATGTCCGGCCCTCTTCTCCTGAAAAGGCCTTATCTTTCCCTGATACTCGGGCTCTGTACGGACATCAAGCAATACAAGCCCGCTTTTGCCCATATTGTTGTTTATCCAGTCAGTGTCTACAAGGTAATGCTCCTTGAATTTTTTGACGGCAAAGGGAACTGCCTTATTTTTATAACCGGTCCTTGAGACTGCACCGCCCTCTTTCTTCCATGCGGTAAATCCCCCCTCAAGGATCTTTGCGTTCTTTACTCCGCTCATCCTAAGTATCCAAAGCACCCATCCGCTCTGTCCCCAGCCGCCTGCATCATCGTAGATAACGACCATTTTTTTGCCGTCGATTCCAAGAGCGCCAATCCTCTTCGACATTGTCGCGGGCTGCCAAATAGTGCCCCATTTCTTTGTTCCGGTCTGAGCGTTCATGTTTGCAAAATATGTCCAGCTTGCATTGACCGCCCCGGAGATGTGTCCTCCGGAATATAAGCTCTCCGGCCTTGCGTCCACTATGACTGTCTGCCCTTTGTTCTTCTTAAGCCACTCAGCAGAAACAAGAAGCGATGCTTCTGTTTCAGGTTCTCCAACTTCCATCGGAGATGGTTTCAAAGGCCTGACTTGCGGAGGAGTCTCTGATTCCTGTGCGGGGTTTGCCAGGGCTGCCGGCGATCCGGCCGTTTGCTGGACCGGAGCGGCTGTCTGTGCCGAAAGGGGAAGGGTCATCATGGCCAGTGCCATAAATGCGATCAAAATTGTGCCGGATGTCTTTTTCATATCATCATTCCTTTCATGCCTGATGCTCTTTAAATCTGTATCAGATGCCAATATCTAGGAAAGTATGATAGCAAAATATTTCATTTAATAATCTGTTAAATTACTGTTTTAGCTATCATTGCCAGTTTTCGAATATCCACCTGGCAGCCCTTTTCGCCTCGTTGAACTCCTCCCACATTTTCTTCTCTTCTTCATCCTGAGGGATAAGGAGCCTCTCATGCCTCCTCCTTATCCACTCTTTGAACTCAAGAAGGGCATCATGTCTCGCAAAGTGTTCAAAGACAAGATCGAACTTGGGTATTCCCCAAAGCATGTTCGGGGCCAGGGCACCTGCTCCTGTCAGCCATGCTGTCAGATCCTGCAGGACCTTTTTGATCCCTCTTTTATGCACGACTCTTAGCAGTACGGCTCTGTGACCTCCTGTAACAGTCTCTGAGACCATATTCACCGAGTCCTCTGTACAAAAAACTTCTGTTGAGAAGCCGAGCATGGCAGGAATAGGGTTAAAGTCGCTCTCGGATGCGATCAGGAGATATCTGACTGAAGCAGAATGTGATGCAAGATATTTAAGCTCTTCAACTGATCCGGAAGATGTCCTGCGCGAGGTTGTGATATAAAGGTCGGCACCCTCCTGCTCAGCTATCTTCATTATGTGTCCGATGCATTTTTTTATCCACTCTGGCGTGACTGAGTAGTTTCCGTCGTCACCGCCAATAAGTATGGACCATATTTTGGGGGAATGTGCCGGAAATTCTTTTAGGAGAGCTTCCCCCTCCTCTTTAAGCTGATTTTTCATTATTGAGTTGGGAGAACCCAGTGTAACAAGTACATTGGGCTTTCTCTCGGGATAATCGTGTTCCGGTACTATTGCAAAATCAAACGGATCAGTCCCTACCACACCGGGAGTCATTACAGTGGCGCAAGCACACCTCCATATGTAGCCAAGGGCAAGATTGTATGGAGCCGGGGTGCTGCCTGCAGATATTATCAGGACCTCTCTTGTGCCTTCACGTATGTCCCTTTCCGCAAACCACTGCCCTACCCTTCTGACTACTGCGTCTCCGTCAGCCATTGCAAGCCAGTCCCTGGCATCTCTTCTGTTTCCCATCACCAGTTTTCTGGCTGCAGCCTTTGCCCTCGCCCTTGCAGTCCCGCTGAGTATGGGAACTTCTGCTTCAAGTATTTCTGCACCTGTCATTACTGACAGCCAGCGCGCAATACCCCGGCTTTGGTTGAGGTGACCCCTGATGCCATCACTCAGGATGACTATCAGTCTGATGCTCTTGCCTTCGTTCATTTCGTTTTGTTCTTTTCCTTTTCTTCCGCGACGATATTTCTGACTGTCTGCAGGTCTTCTTCCGTGTTGACGTTGGGGCCGAGTGAGGGATATTTTGTCGCTATCACTACCATAGTATAACCGTGCTCCAATATTCTGAGCTGTTCCAGCGATTCCTGCTGCATAAGCGGGGTCGGAGGCAGTTCGACAAATTTAAGAAGAAACTCTTTTGTAAAGGCATATATCCCAAGATGCTCCCATATGGGACAGCCTGTATCGTTTCGCCTGAAAGGTATCGGGGATCTGCTGAAGTAGAGTGCCCTGCCTCTCTGGTCAGTAACTACCTTGACTATGTTGGGGTTGCTGAAGTCCTTGTCGTTGGTAATAGGAACGCACACAGTAGCAGAATCCGCTCCCGGATCTGAGACAATACCTTCTGCGAGCTCCCTGAGCATCCTTGGATCAAGCATGGGCTCGTCCCCTTGAATATTTATTACATAATCAGCCTCTATGGATCTTGCGACCTCTGCCACCCTGCTTGAACCGTCAGGATGTTCAGCGCTTGTCATAATGACATCCGCTCCAAATTTTTCAGCTGCATTGTATATTCTCTCATCGTCAGTCGCGATCACTACCCTGAAAAATACCCCGGAAGCAACTGCCCTCCTGTAAACGTGTTCTACCATCGGTTTTCCGCAGATATCGAGAAGCGGTTTGCCGGCCAGCCTTGTAGATGCGAATCTCGAGGGTATAACACCAAGTATCCTTGGTAAGTTCATCTCTTCGCGTCCCATTCCCTGAATTTTTGAAGCATTTTTTCCCTGTCCAGGAATTTAACGTTCCTTACTATCCATTCACGCATCTTCCTGCCTTCTTCCGTCTCCTGCTTATAGCTTATAAAGTCCAGTTTAATTCCAAGCTCATCCGCTATCCGCAGAGCAAAGACAGGCCAGATCATGCCTATGTCTCCGATGACCGGGATGCTGCCCTCATGTCTGGCGAATGCCGACATTTCCATCCTGAATGGAATTTTTGATATTTTTGTCTTGGGCAGACCTTTGTCGATCGCCTCCTGGATCATCGAACTTTCTTTCTGAAGATCCTGTGCATGCCTCAGGTTCTCATCCAGGTCAAACCTGATAAGAGTCTTTTTTTCGAGACTGTACACAGGCTGTCCCTGCCACCATGACCAAATGCCATGCCCTGTATAAGTTTCGAAGGGGCCGTCGTGGATCTCCTGTGTCAGGGCAACTGCAGATTCTATTATGACGTCAGATTTTGCAAGCATGTCCGCTATCCTCTTTGAGCGTTCAGCCACCGGGATGCTGTCCCCGACCGCAAGACCCACATGACCGCCGCCGACCATCTGGGGTATCGTTACAAGGACAGGCAACCCCTTCCTGGCTCCCATGCCCAGCATGGTCCTCCTGTCACAGCCCCAACCTGCTATGGTTTCAAATGGCAGTCCGGAAAGCCTCGATAGCGTAAGTATCTCCTCGGCTATCTTTTCAGTTCTCAGCCCCAGGGGGTACGCCATGTTGCCAGCCGCTTTTATGACCATCCTGCCTTCCGCCGATATTCCCTTTTGCAGCAAAGTCTCATCAAGGAGCATTTCATTGCGTAAAATGTCAGTTTCTTCTTCAGAAAGGTCCGTGAATTCAAATACGTTTCCCCTCGGCATCTTCGAACGATCCAGGCCAAACTGAGCAGCATCACACATCTTCACCCTGTCCAGGGCTCCGCTCATCTCATGGTTAATGACTGCAGAGCTGGTAGTTACTCCGTCGACGATCCCCTTGTCCATCAGTTCAGCGATAAGAGTTGTAACTCCTTCGTGCAGGTTTGGACCGCTTCCTGTGACTACCGCAACCTTCCCGTTCCTTTTCTTAGTTTCGGCTACCTTTGATACGGCGGAATCAAGCGCCTTTCTTGAACGTTCATCCAGTTCTTCATAAAAATTATTTAAAAGAGTCCTATTAATTTCCATCTATACCCCTCCCTGCGGTCAGCAGATTTATTCTAATTAATCATTCAGGCAGGCCGGATACCTGTCAGGATGGATCATAGTATTTGTAAATACGCTCCCATGTCTTCACAGAAGATCCGGAGAAACGCTCAAAATATTGTTCGCTGAGTCTCCTGATGCTTTCACGCTCATTATCGCCAGAACTTTCCATTATCCTTATCCATGTCTCGCCAAGGCTCTCAGCATCAGGAACCTGCGTTGCTATGCCAAGTCCTATGAACTCGTCAGAGGCTTCTGCAAAGTCTTCCATATGGGGACCATATTGGACAGGGATACCCCATGATACCGGTTCAAGAATATTCTGCCCTCCCTTGTCAGCAAAACTGCCGCCGACAAATGCAGAAGCAGCCGTTCCGTAAAGTTCAAAAAGGACCCCGATCCTGTCTACCACAATGACATCATTACCGTAGTCTTCAGATGAAAGCAGGCCCGCACTGAATTTTTGGCTTGCAAGGGCAACCACTTCTTCAGCCCTTTCCGGATGCCTGGGCGCAACAATAAGTTTCGTCTGACTATACTTTTCCCTGAGTATCCCAAAAGCCCTTATAACAGCTTCATCCTCACCAGGATGTGTACTTCCCGCTATGAATATTATATATCTGTCAGCGGCAAACTTTTCCTTCCATTTTTCAGATGCAGCCTTGTCCTTTCTTGAGAGAAGAGCATCAGTCTTCGTGTCAC
This sequence comes from Synergistaceae bacterium, assembly GCA_036835165.1. Lineage (GTDB taxonomy): Bacteria > Synergistota > Synergistia > Synergistales > Synergistaceae > Caenicola. The sequence goes on from DAITML010000011.1 coordinate 10,473, forward strand.
CCAATAGAGTGAGCTTATCCTCAGCTACTCCTATTGAGGAGAGTCTTTCATAATCCCTCTTCTCCCTGAGGAATATCTCTGTAAAGAGGCTGTATACCGATGAACCTATCTTTTTCGCAACAGGTCCGCTCAACCGTTTCCATGTTCTGTCCGAAACCCTTCCGTTTACCAGAAAAGCCGGCACTGAGGCATCCTTGAGTTCCCAGAGCATATTTGGCCAAAGTTCGGTCTCGGCTGTTGCGAAAGCCCATGGGTGCAAACTCCTGACAGACCTTTTTACGAATTCCTTTTTATCCCAGGGATAATATATGTGATGGTCAAAAAGGTCCTTTCCAAGACGAAAGGCCATCTTTTTCCCGGTCTCTGTAGTCGTTGAGATGATTATCGGCCCGTCAAAACCTGTGTCTCTTGCCGACCTGACAACGGGCATCAGGGCCTGAACTTCGCCGACAGATACGCCGTGGATCCAAAAAGGCCTTCTTCCTCGCAATTGTTCAAGCAATTCCGCTGACTGGATCCCCTGCCTCTCATCATAACCTTCGCTGTATTTGTCTTTCAGGCGTGGCCACGAGAAAAAAAATATTGAATCGATCAGAGGCTGATATAGTGATCTGAGAAGCGACAGCTAGGCCACCCCCGCTTTGAGTATTTCATGTATGTGTACCATTCCCACCGGCTTGTCATCCTCTACCGCGATAAGAGCAGAGACTTCCCACTCTTCTACTATGCGGACAGCTTCAACAGCAAGCCTCTCTGGAGATATAACCCTTGGAGTGCGTGTCATGCCCATGTTTACAGGCATATCTAGCCCCTCTACTCCTTCTCTCTCAATAAAACGCCTTAAATCACCGTCTGTAAAGACCCCGACCAGCTTGCCGTCCTCATTTACGACAGCAGTAGCACCATAGCCCTTGCTGGTTATCTCAAAGAGAGCATCTCTGACCAGTGAAGATTCTTTCGTTACAGGAAGTTTTTCTCCCGTCCCCATCAGATCTCTTACCCTCAGAAGAAGTTTCTTGCCAAGCGATCCGCCCGGGTGAAAGAGTGCAAAATCCTCCTTACCCAGGCCGAGGAGCAGTGTGGACATTCCTGCAACCGCATCCCCCAGGGCCATCTGGAGTGTTGTACTGCTTGTAGGAGCAAGACCGAGCGGATCAGCTTCCGATTGAACATGGCAGTTCAATACGACATCCGCCTCCCTGGCAAGAGTGGAACCTATGTTTCCGGTAACCGCTATTATAGGAGCCCCCAGCCTCTTAAAATATGGGATTATGTCTATAAGCTCCCTGGTCTCGCCGCTGTTGCTGAGGAAATAACCGATATCTTCCCGGCAGACCATGCCAAGATCTCCGTGGGCTCCCTCCGTCGCGTGAAGGAAAAATGCAGGCACACCCAACGATGCGAATGTTGCAGCAGTCTTTCGTCCAACGTGACCGGACTTGCCCAGACCGGATACGACTATTCTCCCCTTACACCTGCTGAGAAGATGGGCGGCAGCCACCAGTTCGTTGCCGACCCTTGAGGCCGCAGATACAAGTGCCTCGGCCTCCTTCTGAAGGATATTTCTGCCTTCCCTCAGCATCTCCTCATCAGAAAATTTCCTTTCTTCACGCTCGTACGGAAGATCCATATCTATTCACCTGCCCAGTCCAAAGAAGCAAAACCGATCTTATCTTTTACTATCCTGTCTAATTCCGCAGCCTGTCTCAGCACCTCACGCATCCTGCAAAGCGGCACCATATTCGGCCCGTCACATTTCGCCGAGTCAGGGTCGGGATGGACCTCCATAAAGAGGGCGTCTATCCCCACTGCAACGGCAGCACGGATCAAAGGCAGGACAAAGGACCTGTCCCCTCCGCTTCTGTCTCCTTGTCCTCCGGGTTTCTGAACGCTGTGGGTAGCATCGAACATGACAGGAAAACCCAGGCTTCTCATCACAGGGAATGAGCGGAAGTCCACAGAGAGCTCATGGTAACCGAAGGATGTTCCCCTCTCGCAAAGGATGATCTCTTCATTACCGGCCTCCCTGCACTTATTGATTACCGATCTCATGTCTTCAGGCGCCATAAACTGAGCCTTTTTGATGTTAAGCGGCTTGCCTGTTTTGCTTGCAGCTACCAACAGGTCTGTCTGACGGCACAGGAAGGCGGGTATCTGGATAAGGTCTACCGCCTCAGCAAGCTTTTCCGCCTGCCATGGTTCGTGCATATCAGTCACTACCGGGATGTCAAGCCTGCTTCCGATATCTTTCAGCCATTGGAGCCCTTCATCGATCCCCGGTCCTCTGTAGCTCACTATCGAAGTCCTGTTTGCCTTGTCGAAAGAGGCCTTAAAGATATAACCGAAGCCAAATTCGATGCAAAGCTTTTTCATCTCTTGAGCTATAAAGTATGCGGCATCATAGCTCTCAAGCACACACGGACCTGCCGCTACTGCAAGTTTTCCTCCGCCGACTGTGATATCACGGACTCTGACTTTTGTTATTCCCTGTGACGAATCAGCATTCATTCCCCACAACTCCTTTTCTCAATAAAGGAACGGTATTTTTCATATACGGTGCATCTATTATCCCATCCAAGAGCTGATGCGCAATACTCAACGACATGGTCAAGTGCGCCTACCCCGCCAAGATTGCGTATTCCTGCTTCCTGCATACTTTTTTTCAGGTCAGGGTCATCAAGTATTCGCACCGCAGCATTTGCCAGTTCCGACGGATCCGCATTCACTAGGACTTCCGCCTCCTTCAGAAGCTTTTTCTGGATAAGTTTGCCTTTTTCAAGTATCGATACCACCGGCACGCCCAGACCTGCGCAAAGCTGATTGGCAGTACCGCCAAGGCCGATAAGGAGTTCTGCTCCCATCGCAGCCTCAGCGACTTCTCCCCTGAAAATCCTGACCTTTGTTCCATCTGACACCAGCATGTCCTTATCTGCGATAAACATCCATCCGACAAGGTTTTCGACCAGTTTCGACACATCTATCATCGGCGCAGGGACCATAACAAAGCAGCACTTTTTTCGAACGGATAATTCTTTTGCCGAATCAAGGATAAGTTTAACATCGTCGTAAGTCCTCGGACGGCTGCCGGGCAGAAGAAGGACCCTGGAACCCTCCATTTGGCCCCATACATCCACTTCCGGCCTCTCTTTGTCAATCAGGTCCATGACGGGATTGCCGCAAAACTCCGCGTTGACTCCCCCCGCCCTTAGTTCTTCTGCCGTCTCCGCATCTCTTGTCCAGACAAACCTGGTCCTGTGTTTGAGGAGGAACTGTTCAACAGAGAGATGTCCGCTCAGGTGCACGGATTTTGCCGTAGCCACAAGGACAGGCTTCATTCCCTGTCCCCACAGCATACTTGCCATAAGATAGACATCTCCCACACATACCGGAGTTCTGTATCTGCTGTATAGTGACGAAAGAGCGCTCATCTGTGATGATATCGAGCCGCCCAGTCCGTGTCTCAGATCCTTTATGAATTCGAGGATACTGTATTTTATCACCCCGCCGCTTGGCATTTCTATGGAAGGCGACAGCACCCTGATCCCCTCGTTTCTGTAATGCGTGCCCGAACCGACAAAAGCAAAAGCTGATATATCGGCAACCTTGAATCGTTTTTTGATTTTTTTGGCAAGCACTACTCCGATCGCATCTTCTCCATACCCGTTGGATGCCACCATCAGATTGGGTTTCAGTTTCTCCATGATCTTCGTTCTGAATCCGATGTCGTCATCAAGTTTGACAACTATTCTCGGAATATATATGGGTACATCGAGGTCAATACCTTCAGGAAGGTTGACCAGGTCTTTTTCTGTGCATATAAACCCGTCAACGTTCAGGCTGAGAGCCAGTTCAACAAGCCTATTGATGTCGTTTTGAGTAAAAATATGGTGATCCCTGAATGTCCTGTGGGCTTTGACCGAGATACCCTCCTGCTCCAAAAAGTTATAGAAACCTGCAGGACTTCCTATTGCGGAAAAAGCAAGAAAACTTCCCTTTGGACTATGATCTACAGAGACGGTCCTTTCTTCACCATTTCTTATTTCGATCCACGATTCCATTTTTATCTCCGCAGTGAATATCTTTCGGGGATCCAGAAGTTTTTCAAGTTCTTCTCTCGTTGAGGCAAGCAGATCAGGGCCAGCCTGGTTCGCCTTTGTGATCACGAGCAGGTCTGCCCTGCCGAAAGCTGACTTGGGCTCCCTCATTGAACCGGCAGGGATCACGTTTCCGTTTCCGAAGGGACAGGTGGCGTCAACAAGCACTATGTCAACATCACGGGCCATTCTCCTGTGCTGGAATGTGTCGTCCGTAACTGCCACTCTTGCACCCAGTGATGCAAGAAGAGCCACTCCCTGTACCCTGTCTCTCGATACAACGATCTTAACTCCTGGAAGCCTCTTTGCAAGCATAAGCGGTTCGTCCCCGGCCGTATCCCTGTGGGTGCTCTCTTCGTCCTGGCCTATCCATATAGGACCGTGTTCCCTGGTCCTGTATCCCCTGCTTACAAGTCCTGCTTCTATTCCTGCTTCCCGAAACTGCCGGACGACAAGTTCTGTCATCGGCGTCTTATTGGTACCCCCCAAACTGTTGTTGCCGATGCTCACGACCGGAAGGGGAGGTTCGGTGACACTCAGAAGACCCCTGGCATAAAGGGTGATCCTAAGCTTCATCCAAATGCGGGTGATAAACTGGAGCGGGTATAAAAGAGCCCAGAGGGAGTTTTTTTTCTCCCCTCTGGCATATCTAAGATAACTGCGCAGGAGCTTTGACATTTTCTTCGCCGTGTTCTCCGTTGCTTGCCATGAAGAGCCTTTGGTAGTGACCTTTCATTGAGATCAGTTCTTCATGTGTGCCCTGTTCGACCAGCTTTCCTCCGGAAAGGACTGCTATCCTGTCTGCATCTCGTATCGTTGAAAGCCTGTGTGCAATTATTATCGAGGTCCTGCCTTCCATTGCCTTTCTCATTGCATCCTGTACCTGCTGTTCAACAAGGGCATCGAGTGAGGAGGTCGCCTCATCCATTATGAGTATCCTGGGATCCCTCACGACAGCCCTTGCGATGGCTATGCGCTGTCTTTGGCCTCCGCTCAGCGTGACTCCCCTTTCCCCTACCCCTGTATCGAATCCTTCGGGCAGGCTCATAATAAAATCAAGAATACCCGCAATTTCTGCTGCCTTAACGAGATCCGCGTCAGTGACGCCCTCGTATCCATATCCAATGTTGTATGCAAGAGTCCCCTTCATAAGGACAGGATCCTGCGGAACGACCCCTATCTGTCTTCTGTAGGTTTTCAGGTCCAACTGCCTTATATCTGCCCCGTCAATAAGGATCTGTCCCTTTTGAGGATCATAAAATCTCATAACAAGGTCAGCCAGCGTGGATTTTCCTGCACCGGTAGACCCCACTACAGCTACCTTCTGCCCCTTTTCTATCTCAAAATCCAACCCCTTCAGCACCCAAGCCTTGTCATTATATGCAAACCAGACATCCTTGAAAGATATCTGACCGTCCATAGGGCTTAGGAACAGAGGATGTTCAGGCAAGGGCACCTCGTTCTTTTCATCGAGTATCTCAAATACTCTGTCCGCTGATGCCACACCTTGCTGTATCGCGCTTATTACCCTGCTCAGGACCCTGATAGGCTGGACCAGAAGCCCTATATATGTCAGAAACGCAAGGAGTTCACCCGCTGTGATCCTGCCTTTAATTACATCCCTTCCGCCAAACCACAGTATGAAAGCAAGCGCGGCAATAAGTATGACCTCTACCATGCCTTCAAGCAAACCCCTTACCTGAGTTCCCTTCATAACCGCCTTGAAATGCCGGTTGCTCTCGTCTTGAAACCTTGCATATTCCTTCTCTTCCGTCACGAATGCCCTGACTATCCTTATAGAAGAAAGTGCTTCCTGTGCAATGGCTGCAACCATGGCAAGTTTTTCCTGTATTGTTCCGCCTACTTCACGCAGCCTGGAAGAAGCCTTGTCTATTACAAAAACTGCGAGGGGAGTAACCACGAAAGTAACGAGCGTAAGCTTCCAGTTAATGAATAGGAGGAAGCAGATTATTCCTATAAAAGTGCATCCCTGAACAACAAAATCGACCACAACGGACGCTAATATGTTCTGCAGCGTCGCAACATCGTTGGTGATTCTTGAAAGAAACTCACCGGAGCGTTTGCTGTAAAGTTTTGCAAGTGAAAGCCTCTGAGTATGGTCGTAGAGCTCCAGCCTTATGTCTATTACAACTTTTTGTCCGACCCACGTCATAAGATACATATGGCCGTATCCGAATACTGCTTTTAGCATGTAGAGCAACACTATTCCCAAAGCCAGAATGTTCAGCGTGGCATATTCTTTGTTTATCAGGACATCATCAACAACGTTTTTTATCAGCCACGGCGGTATTATCCCAAATATCGCGGAAAGCGCCATGCAGGCCAGTGCTGCCGCAAGCCTCATCTTGTATGGTCTGCAGTAACTCAGAAGCCGGACATAGGATGACCATGTCTTCCTGTCTTTCAATGAAAACATATCAGGCTGCCCCCATTATTCTTTTTGCCCATGACTCATATACTCCTGTCTCACCGAGCATCTTCCTTGCAAGGTCAATTTCTCGGACAATTTCAGCTTTTGTCTTATCGTCAGATTGGAGCCATTTCATCGTTTCCCTGAACATATTTTCCGGAGTGGCTTTAGACTGCATCAGTTCCGGAAACATTTCAGCATTTAGAAGGATATTGGGAATAGTGAAATATCGTGTTTTGACAAGCAGCCTTGCCACAAATGCCGAAAGGGAACTCAGTTTGTATGCCACTACCATATAACACCCCAGCATCATGGCCTCGACTGCTACAGTGCCGCTTGCTGCAACAGCACAGGATGCTGCCGCAAGGAGATCCCTCCCGGGACCTGTGTATATGTCAAATTTCCTGGCTTCAAGATGTTCTTTCATCATAATTCTTTTCTTCTCTTTCAGTCCGGGAGCAATCGAAAATACGGGATGCCACCCTTTATCCTTAACCTGACAGGCAACTTGTTCCATAATCGGCATAAGGTTGTTTATCTCGACTTTTCTGCTGCCCGGTAAAAATGCCACCAGTTTTTTGTCGTTCCTCAGATCCTCAGGCAGATTCGCTGCCAACGCCTCCCTGTCTGAAAGCTCCTCTGTCATGGGATGTCCTGTCCAGTAGCTGCTGCACCCATTTTTCAAAAGAAATTCATGCTCGAACCTAAAAAGGGGAAGACATTCATCCACTGCAGAAGCAATTGTTTTCACGCGGCTGCTTCTCCAGGCCCACACTGTAGGCGGAGAGATGTAAAAGACTTTTCCTTTGTAACCCTTTGATCTCAGTTTACGGACAAGAGGGATGTTGAAGTCGGGACTGTCTGCAATGACAACGCACTTGGGCCCCTTCTGCATTATCCTGTCTGCCATTTCATTTAGCCGCCTGAACAGTGACGGTATGGATGAGAGCACCTCTGCTATGCCAAGGAGCTGGAGCTCTTCTCCCTGCCATTCTATCCTTACTCCCGCCTCCCTGGGTTCTCTCCCTCCCATGCCCCATATGTCGCCTTCATAGCCGAGTCTGCGCAGTGCCCGGGCTACAGAAGCTGTATAATGATCCCCGGATGCCTCTCCCGAGCTCAGGAAGACCGACACAGCTCAATACCTATTACGGCAATTTTTTCTTTTTCAGCAACCGCACGGAACTCTTCCGGATCCATAATAAGTGTCCATCCCGCATGGAGCACAAGACATGTCAGTTTTGCCTGCGCCATGTTCCTCAGCGTGTTCGGTCCCACGGTCGGGATGTCATACCTTTCATCCTGGTCTAGGCGCATCATCTTCACAACTGTTCCGCCTGTGCACAGTGATCCGGCTCTGAGGAGCGTAGCATCTGTTCCTTCCATAGCTTCCACGGCAACGACCGACCTCTTGTTTACAACGACGGTCTGTCCAAAAGAGAGAGGCACCAGGGTTTTACAGATAGAAAATCCATACTCGGCATCGGACATCTCATCGCGCGTTGGTCTTCTGCCTGCAATTTGCCCTGAATCCGCAAGGAGGTCAGGAATTATATCTCTATAGCTCATTACCTCAAATCCTGATTTTTCAAGGAAATCAACAAGCGCCCCCAAGAGGGAATGATCATCCCTGAACACAAGGCTTGCGAGAAATCTTTGGGTGGTAAGATCAAAAAGCGACGGTTTGAATGCCAGGGTCTTCGATATAAGTCCCGCCATAATAATTTTTTTTACGCCGCGGACTTTCATGTCTTTTATCGTGAATCCAATGTCGGGTTTGACAATATTAACTACCTCAAGAGCATATCTGGATATATCCCCGACCTTCTCCCTGACCGAGTATACGACAGGAGGTGTGCCCATATCGGTAAGCCTGTTGGCTATTACTACAGGGAGATTCCCTTCTCCTGCTATCAAGGCGATCTTATTGTCCATATACAATTCCTCCAAAAACCATTTCTGCTGTTGTTTCACATACTATAATTGTCACTCATATAAAAGAATTTTAGCCATCAGGATATGAGCTGACATCAGGAAAGTATATCACAGCAGCCTGTTTCGGCGTTGAAACAACATCTCTTTTCCGGCGGCTTTTATGCCTGCATCATCCCAAAGCAACATCTAGGATCATCATCAAAGCAAATCCCAAAAGCACACCCATGGTGGCCAGATCTCCATTTCCGCTGGATTGTGATTCCGGGACGACCTCTTCTACCACAACAAATATCATCGCACCTGCGGCATAAGCCAGTGCATATGGAAGGACAGGGCGGGCTATCTGCACCAGGAGAGCACCGAGGAGGGCAAAAACGGGTTCGACTGCCGCAGAAAGCTGCCCGTATAAAAATGCCTTACTCCTGCTCAGTCCTTCACGGCGAAGCGGCATCGAAACTGCAAGTCCTTCAGGAAAGTTCTGAAGCCCTATGCCCAAAGCAAGAGCCGCCGCACCGGCAAGTGTTGCATCAGGCATGAGTCCTATGGCTCCGAATGCAACACCAACAGCCATTCCTTCCGGTATGTTGTGCAAAGTAATTGCCAGCACAAGAAGCGTGGTCTTCCTCATTCTTGAAGGCGGACCATCAGGGTCTGTTTCAGCCATCCCGGGGTGAAGGTGAGGCATCAGCATGTCCAGGAGCCTCATTGATGCCCCTCCGAGAAGAAAACCGATCGAGGGCGGGAGCCATGCCGGATAGCCGAGTTCTTCAGATATGGATATGGCCGGAGCAAGAAGCGACCAGAAACTTGCTGCTATCATAACTCCACCCGCAAATCCAAGCATGACGTCAAGAACTTTCTGATTTGCTCTCTTCGCAAAAAAAACTCCGGAAGCCCCCAATGCTGTCAGGCCCCAGGTAAAACAGCCTGCCAAAAGAGCCTGCACAGGAGCTGAAGCCCCGACATACCAGTCCATAAGCCTACCTCCTCCTGATGTTCTTTTTTTCATATAATGAGCCAGATCCCCGTCCATGAGCAGAAAAATACGCGCGACACTGCATCGACCCTGAATAATCCTCAGTTGTTGATATATAATATTCTCTCAGAATGCGGGAGGCGAAACCAGTGTTTTCTACCGACAGGACAAATAGATGGTTCAAAGATTTCACCGATAATTATAAGGTCAATGGGATACTTCACCCAATGCTTGATCTCAAATTCAAACACAGCAGGAGAGTCTCTGCAATTTGCTCCGAAATTGCAGAGACTATGGATTGGGACGAAGACGGGGACAGCTGGCTTGCGTTCACGGCAGGTCTTCTGCATGACGTTGGGAGGTTTCCGCAGTTCAGTAAGTACAGCAGTTTTTTTGACAGCATCAGCGTAGATCACGGAGATCTCGGTGCCCAAATAATCGAAACAGAATTTGACTGGGAGGGCATCCCTCAAAACTTCAAAGACAACATAATCGCTGCTGTCAAGTATCACAACAAAAAGACAGTCCCCTCTGACATAAAGCTTGGCGCATACAAATGGTCATGCCTGGTCCGGGATGGAGACAAGATAGACATTTACAGGATGGTGGAGGAACGCCTGAACAAAGGCACTATCTTTGAGATGCTGCCAAGGCACCGGATGGCCGAAGAACTTTCACCGGAACTCGTTGAAGAGATCAGGGAAACAGGCACCGGCTCATATTCAAATGCCAGATCACTGCAGGATTACAGGCTGATACAGCTTACATGGGGATGCGACCTTAACTTCCCCATATCAGTTGCTACGTTAAAAGAAGAAAGGATAATAGAGAGGATCCGTGAAGACCTCAGCCCCTATGGAATAAACGACCTAGTTGATAAATTGGTAAACCGGATTTATTCCATGGCATAAAAAAGGGAGAGCTCCGTCCCAATAGGAGTCTCCCCTGATAATGTACGGTATCTGTGTTGACTTGACCCGGAATTACTGAGCTTCGAACATGTCCTTGCCTACACCGCATACAGGACAGGCCCAATCATCAGGGACCTCCTCAAAGGACGTTCCGGGGGCGACTCCTGAATCAGGATCTCCTGCTTCCGGATCATAAACATAACCGCAAACGGTGCATACATACTTCTTCATAGTACATAGTCCTCCTTTTAGGTTTGGCCTTTGCCAATGGCCTCTAATGCTGAAATCATTATTATTCTAACATTGTTTTTCAGATACGGTAAAAAGACTGGTCAAGCTTTCCGGTAAGCCTCCTGGATCCTCCGTCAATTATAAGGTAATTGTCCTCCAATCTCAATCCTCCCCAGCCATCGATATAAATGCCCGGCTCTATTGTAACGACATCCCCTGCTTTAAGTTCGTACGAATATTTTGAGGAGAGGTAGGGAGGTTCATGGATCTCAATGCCAAGGCCGTGGCCGAGCCCATGTGTAAAATATCTGCCAAGGTCAAATGATCCAAGGAGGTCGCAGACCTTTTTGTGTATATCCCTGCCATTGGCACCAGGAGAGAGGACCTTTACTGCCTCTTCGTGAGCCTTCAACAGGATCTCATGATACTTTGCTGCGAGGGAATCAGGTCTTCCCAAAGAAAAATTCCTTGTTATGTCACATAAGTAACCCATATATCTTACGCCAAAATCCACTGTGACCCATTCACCATCTGACATTTCTTTACAGGTAGCCCTTCCATGCGGCATGGAACTTCTTGATCCGGAAGCCACTATCATATCAAATCCGGTCTCTCCGCCCAATTTGTTAATGTTGAAATTCAGCAATGCCTCAAATTCCTTTTCTGTCATCCCCGGCCTGACACACGCGATCGTCTGTAAAAAGGCATCGGCAGCTATTTCACCGGCTTTGGCAATATATTCGATCTCAAGGTCGTCCTTAGCTCGCCTAAGGTCGGATATGATGTAAGTCCCGTCGCTCCATCTGGTTTTTCTTGCCGTAGAAAGTTTTTCCCATGCAGCGTGGGAGGTTTTTGAGGCTTCGCAAAGGATATTCTGTGCTCCGTGAGCAGATATGCTTTCGATCAAATCGTCCGTAAGACTGCTCTTCTGGGGATCTACCCTGAAGGGTGACTGACTTTCCCCCTGTTTTCTGTATCTGGTGTCAAGGATAAGTTCTGCGGAATCGTTATATACGACCAGTGCTCCTGATGTACCCTTAAAACCACTCAGGTAATAAAGGGTTTCCCAGTTGAAACCTTCGTCTGTCAGAATGACAAAAGCATCAGCTCCGGTCTTCGACATTTCTTCCCTGAGTCTCCCGGCTCTATTGATGATGTAGTCATTATTCATTCTGCGATCCTTCCATCTTGAGAAGTCTCCACAATTCTTCAGATGGCTGCGGGAGAGCCTCATCAAGTTTTTCACCCATCGCTCCCACTGCCGTTGCATCGATGCCCAGCTTTGCAAGGCGTGCCATTGCCTCTTCGGCGGCTTCCTCCGGCACCGCAGCAAGAAGGCTGCCGGAAGCTATAAGGCGAAGAGGGTCGAATCCAAGCTTTTCAGCCGCCCTTTGCGTGAGGGGATGTATCGGTAAACAAGGGCAGTCAATAATTGCCTTCAAACCGCTAAGGGATGATATCTCGCCTACCCCTCCCATGAAACCTCCCTCCGTCGGATCGTGCATGAACCTGGCTATATCTCTCAAAACCCTGGATTCCTCAAGAACAGAAGTCTTTTCAGCCCACGAGAGAAGCTCGTTTATTTCGGATCCCGACATGAAGGGCTTGAGAAGCTCGGGCTTGTCGGAGGCAAGTATTGACATACCTTCTATGCCAATATGTTTGGTGACGATGAGTTTGTCTCCCGGGCTTAGGTCACCGGCCCTCAGTACTCTGTCTGCTGTCCCTATAAGGGCGCCCATGATCACCGGACGTTCATATCTGTCGTTGAATTCTGTATGGCCTCCGGCCACTGCTATTCCCTGCGCGATACATTCCTCATGTATCTCTCTCATTATGCGCGCCGCTCCCTCTTCTCCCCATGACGGCGGAAGGATAAGCGTTACGGCAAGATAGGCAGGATCTCCTCCTTTTGAGGCAATGTCGTTGGAGTTGATCCTTACAAGAAGTCTTCCGGCACCTTTTTCTGCTCCTACTATTGGATCGGATGAAAATACGAGGTATTTTCCTGTCGGCCATTCTATTACAGCCGCATCTTCTCCCACCGCAGGACCTACCAAAAGCTCTTTTCTTTCTGCCCCTACATATCGGAGGACGTTGCGTTCAAGAGCCTCCGGAGAAAGCTTCCCCGATGAAATTTTAATATCGTCCACAACCGCTCACCTGTTCCTGATCGAATAGATACATCCGCAGTAATCCTGCCTGTAAAGTCCAAGAATTTTGCTTTCCTCTACAGAACGTTTAAAACCGTTGTTCTTTCGCCATATCCTCGGGATCCATTCCAGTCCATACTCAGAAGATATATCTTCCCCAATTTTGTTGATCAAATCGGGATCTTTGTGGGGGCTTATCGTCAGCGTCGTTGTTACAAAACCGACCCCTATGGCTACTGCGTACTTAGCAGCTGCCCTCAGCTGAAGTTCAAAGCAGAGAGGGCATCTTTTGCCGCCCTCCGGCTCTGAAGCAAATCCTTCTGTAACAGAGATCCACGTTTGCGGATCATATTCCATAATGTGGCAGTCCATCCCTTTCATCCGGCAGAGAGATCTGACAGCCTCTGCCCTTTTGATGAACTCTTCCTCCGGATGTATGTTGCTGCCATAAAAAAACCCAGTTGTCCGATACCCCTCCTTCAGAAGCTCTTCCCCGGGGACGGTTGCATCCGGAGCACAGCATATATGGAGGATAAGTTTCTTGTTTTCATCCATCCGGCAGGTCAGAACTCTGTTTATTTCTGATCCTCCCCTGTTCCTTCGGCTTCTGCATCGGCTTCTGCCTCTTCATTTTCTGTGCCTGCAGTTACCTCTTCCCTCAATGGCAGGGTCTTGACCGCAAATATCAGGTAGCCGGTGTGTCCGATCATGACATCTTCCGGCCTGATGCGGTTCGGTTCGGTCTTATAGTAACGGAGCATGAGTTCGACTACCTGAATGTCCGCAAATCCGAATTCATTGAGCCTGACAATGGTATCTGATACCTGGTTCGTAGTCGGCACGAGTATCCCGAGGTGGTTCCCGGGCGCAAGCGCCTCATAAGCCTTGTCTATGTATTCCCATGGAGTCGGAACGTCAAGGAATACAGCATCTGCGTTCCTCTCCTTGAAGCCATCATCTAGAGATCTTACGTTAAACTCGATCCGGTGGGCAACTCCCCATTTTTCGGCGTTCTTCTTTGCAAGCGCCGAAAATTCCTCTCTCCGATCATAGGTGCAGACCCTGCCCTCGTCCCCCACAAAGTGGGCAAAAGTGCAGCAGAGGCTTCCCGAGCCTGTCCCGCACTCTACGACTGTGCAGCCCGGAAAGATGTTCAGGTGCTGGAGGATAAACCCGGCGTCTTTCGGAAAGACGATCTGGGTCTGCCTCTTAAGTCTCCGCGTGTATCCGGCAAGGGTAGGCCTCAGCAGGTAATAGACCTCTCCTTTGGGAGTAACGATCCCCTCGCCGTACTCGCGCTCCATAAGTTCTGTATGTTTGATCTGCCCAAAATGTGTCCCCTGCGACATTCCCGGAGTCACTTTTATGAGGAAATTGTCCCCTTTTTTGGGGTTCCAGATAAATACCAGATCTCCCGCCTGTATCATCTATTTCAGCGATCCTTTTACAGCTTCGGCTATGTCCTTCGGAGAGAGTTTCATCTCCGCCATTACCTCACTGCCGGGGCCCGAGCACCCATAGTGGGTCACACCCAGATTTACCATCCTGAGAGCCTTGCCTGCTCTGGCTGCCATCATTGCCGCTATGGATCCTATGCCGGTGTTGACATGATGGTCTTCGCAGGTGACAAGAGACATATCTCCGACTAGTTCAAAGAGTTTTTCCCCATCCATTCCAAGGGGAGAAGCACAGTGAAGGACTTTCACGCTGATCCCTTCCGCCGCAAGAAGATCATGCGCGGCCAGCGCGCGGCCGGCGAAATGTCCCATTGAAAGTATCACTGCATCCTTTCCCTCCCTGAGGACATCGATATCACCGTAGCTGAACGTGTAGCCCTCTCCGTAGAATGGGGTGCCGTCCTCTTTCAGAAGGACGGGAAGTACGCTCCTGCCCATTGCCATACATACATTGCCCGGTTCCTTCAGCATCCATCTTGTGGCCCTGTCCGTCTGGTTGGGATCGGCAGGAACGACCACCTTCCATCCGAAAGTGTTGCGGAAGAGGCCGACGTAATCTATGCACTGGTGGGTCATTCCGTCTTCACCGACATCAAGGCCGGTGTGGGTGAGTACAGTTTTTGCCGATGCCTTATTTATATCGTTGAGTCTCTGCTGGTTATAGACTTCATCAGCACCGAAAACGCCAAAACCTGCCCAAAGGGAAACTACTCCTGCCGCGGATGCTGCTCCCGCAACAGTCGCTGTTGAGTGTTCCTGGATGCCGGCCTGTATGAAATTATCAGGGCAGACCTTTGCAAAACCGTCAACCTTGACAGATCCGGCAAGGTCACAGTCAAAGACTATTATAGGAGTGCGTCCCTCTTTTTTGTAATTGAGTTCGCCTACCTGTGCCAGAGCCTTTCCGAATGCGCCCCGGTTGTCCTTTTTATCGTCTTTCGTATATGTGAATGGTATGCCGGTATCCAGATCCGGTATGCACATCTCGACCTTGCGTCCCTTCGGAAGATCTCCTTTTCTGATCTCGAGTGCTTTTTCGAACAACTCCATGTCAGCGCCAAGTTCACTGAGTGCCGTTGCAAGATCTTCACCGGAAGCGGCCTTGCCGTGGTAGTCGGGTATGTTCTGCATGAATGAAACACCTTTTCCCATGACCGTCCTGCAGAGTATCACGCAGCATCCATCATGCATGACTGCACGTTTCATAGCATCGTAGATCTGCGAATATGAATGTCCGTCACACTCAATGACATCCCATCCGTCAGCTTTCCAAAGTCCGGGAATATTCACAGGCATAACTTCTTCTATACGGCCGCTTATCTGAATGTCATTCCAGTCTACAAGCACGGTAAGATTGTGCAGTTTTTCCTTTGCCGCTATCCTTCTGGCTTCAGCCACCTGTCCCTTTACCTGTTCCCCGTCGCCCATCACGACCCATGTCCTGGAGTTTGATCCGCGTGCCCTCGCAGCAAGCGCAAAGCCGACCCCCGCCGCGAGACCCTGTCCAAGGTTTCCTGTTCCCCAGTCAACTCCGGGGACATCCCTCTCAACATGGCCCTGGAAAGGGCTGCAGGTACGCCTGAAGTTGGGATACATCTCTTCGGGCCTGAAAAATCCGTACGCGGCCAGCGCCGAGTAAAATCCGGCAGATGTGTGTCCGTGGCTTATTACTATCCTATCCCGTTCCATGCAGTCGCACATCTCCGGTCTGACATCTGCGGATGCGAGAAGTGTCATGTATATGTCCATTGAAGAGAGCGCTCCGCCGGGATGTCCGCTCTTAGCGGCCGAGGTGGCTATTACTGACCACACTCTTCCTTTACGCGCCCTTTCCTTAAGTTCGGCCGTCATTTCGGGGGTTAATTTAGCAGCTTTGAAGCCTCTCATTTCTGTTGTCGGATCCATTTCTTGATAACTCCTCTCAATAAACAGGGAAATTGGTTAAAACACAGACAGGACAATTGTAACCCGAATATGTAAAATTTGGAAAAATATTTTTGATAGTTTATAATAGCAAATCGCTGTTATGTTTTGCATAAGACAGCGAGAGACGCAAGGCAGGGGGAATAAATTTGCGCATAGCAGTACTGATCAAACAGGTCCCGGCTGTGGACACTGTCAAAATTGACGAAAACACCGGAACTATGGTCCGCGAAGGGATCGAGGCTGAACTTAATCCTCTTGATCTCCATGCCGTAGAAGCTGCGGTCAGGATAAAAGAGAAAGATCCGGATGGCACTACTGAAATTACAGCGATAACAATGGGGCCGCCTCAGGCCAGAAAAGCTGCAGCTTATGCAATATCGATGGGCTGCGACAAAGGCGTTCTGGTCTCAGACAGAAGGTTTGGGGGCGCAGACACTCTGGCCACGTCCAGAACACTCTCCAGGGTCCTTGAGATAACGGGGCCCTTTGATATCGTCTTTGCAGGCGAGAGGGCCACCGACGGAGAAACAGGCCAGGTCGGCCCCGCCACCGCTGAATTCCTGGGTATCCCGGCCCTCACATACGTCAGCTCAATAGATGAACTTAATGAATGCAGCATAACTGTGACCAGATCGATCGAAGGCGGGCATGAAACTTTGAGGGCCCCTCTTCCGGCAATGGTCATACCTGTTAAAGAGATGAACATACCGAGGCTTTGTACCCTCGGCGGAAAACTAAGAGCAAAGAAAACTGATATACCATTGCTCACAGCTGATGATCTGGGCCTTGAGGAGAGTGCCGTAGGGCTAAAGGGATCAGCTACGTGGGTCATCAATGTAACCTACCCCAAAATGACAAGACAGGGAAGGAAAGTTGTTTCTTCGGGGAAAATTGATGAAACTGTTGAAATGATAGTCGATCTGCTCGAAGAAAAAAATTGTCTGGAGGCTGCAGAATGAGAGAGATTTCAAAAGAAGTCTGGACTCTTGCGGAAGTAAGGGGAGGAGATATCCACCCTGTATCAAAAGAACTTCTTGCATGGGGAAGGGAACTCGCTGATTCAATGTGCGTGCCTCTGGCAAGTATCCTGATCGGACATGGGATATCCGATAAAGCTGCGGCACTCATACCTGTCGGTGCAGACAAGGTCTACATAGCGGACGATCCTGCATTTGAGAACTTCCTTTGCGATGCGCAGGTAAAAGTTCTCGAAGATCTGGTCGATAAATACAGCCCTTCAGTGCTCATAGCTTCTGCTACCACAAGGGGACGTACTCTTATGCCCATGCTGAGCGCAAAGCTGGGGTGCGGACTGACAGCAGACTGTACCGAGCTCTCCATCGAACCCTCCACAGGCAGACTTATACAGACAAGGCCCGCGATAGGGGGCAATGTCATGGCTGATATCAAAACAAGGGGACGAGATCCTCAGATGTGTACGGTGAGGCCAAAATCAAAAAGGCCTCTTTGTCCGGATATGTCGCGAAATGGTCAGTTGGTCAGCATTGAAGTCCGTGCAGACCGCATAGGTTCTGCCCTCGAGTTCCTGGGATTCAGAGCTGAATCAGCTTTTGGCCTGCCAATACAGGAAGCAGAGATAATTGTCGCAGGCGGCAAGGGCATGAGGAGCTCCAAAAATTTTTCCAAGCTTGAGGAACTCGCCGTACTTCTGGGCGGGACTGTCGGAGCCTCCAGAATGGCTGTAGACCTTGGCTGGGCACCATATTCGGCTCAGGTAGGACTTAGCGGTAAATCTGTAACCCCCCGCCTGTATTTGGCATTCGGGATCTCAGGTGCTGTCCAGCATATCGCAGGAATGTCAGGAGCAGAAACTGTAATTGCCGTAAATCATGATCCGGAAGCCCCAATATTCAAGGTTGCAGACCTTAGCATCCAGGGAGACTCCATGGAGATCCTTGACGGAATGATCAATTCGTTGAGAAAAAGGCAGAAGAATATCTGATGGCATATTACGGCAAGCTGACACCGGAAGCAGTTTATGAACTGATATCCGCGCTTGGAGAAAGCAATGTTGTCACAGACGACAGAGATGTTCTGGAAAATTATTCGTGGGATCAGGCCGGCAGGATATGGGGACACATGCCGGAGGCTGTAGTCCGTCCGGAGAACACAGGACAGGTCAGTTCCGTGATGAAAACTGCCTCGCGCTACAGGATACCTGTCACACCAAGAGGAGCAGGAAGCGGATTGAACGGAGGGGCCGTTCCTCTTGCAGGAGGAATAGTGCTTTCACTTGAAAGGATGAACTCCATAATCGAGATAGACCCAGTCAACCGGGTGGCCGTTGTTGAACCGGGTGTTGTTACAAACGACCTTTGCAGGGCAGCAGCAGAGAAGGGGTTCCTTTATGCCGGATATCCGATGAGCACTGAAACGAGCTTTATCGGAGGCAATTTTGCAACCAACGCAGGCGGGGGAAAGGTAGTCAGATACGGAAGTACCAGGAGGCACATACTTGGGGCTGAAGCAGTCCTTCCCAGCGGAGAGGTAATCAATCTGGGAGGCAAATTCAGGAAAGACACGTGGGGGTATAATCTGCTCCAGCTGCTTATTGGCAGTGAAGGCACTCTTGCAGTGATAACTAAGCTTATCGTAAACCTCGAACCCAAGCCGGGAAAAACCGTGAATCTGCTTGCATGCTATCCTGACATTGAAACTTTGGTTAAAGGCGTATCCCAAATAATCGGATCGGGACAAAAGATCATATCCTGCGAATTCATGGACAGGAACCTTGTCAGATACACTACCGAATACCTGGGATGCAGGCTTCCTGAACAGGACAGGAGCGAGGGTTATCTTATCATACAGCTTGAGGCTGATAATGAAGAACAGCTTGAAGAAAGCTATGAAAAAGTTGGCGGAATCTGCATGAATTGCGGGGCTTTCGAAGTATTCGTCGCTGAAAACAGGACCGATTCTGCGGCAATGTGGAATGTCAGGCAGAACGGACTTGAAGGCATGAGAGCAAAAGACCCATATGCTTCAAGCTCGGGAGATCTAATGGTACCATTATCCGCGGTCCCTCAAATGATCAGGATCATAAATGAGACCGGAGAAAAATGGGGCCTTGAGATGGGAATAATATCCCACATAGGAGACGGAAACATCCATCCGATCCCGTTAAAGCCCGAAAGCATGGCTCCGGAAGAGTGGGCAGTACATTCTGAGAGATTTTTCCAGGAACTTATCAGGGAGGCTATCGCACTTGGCGGCGTTGGAAGCGGTGAACACGGAGTGGGCCACGTCAAGCAGCACATTATCATTGAGAGCAAATCTGCTGCCGAGCTTGAGATCATGAAAGGGATCAAGAGTTCGTTCGATCCTATGGGCATCCTGAACCCGGGCAAAATGTTTTTCCCCCTGGAAAATCATGATTTTAGTTGACATTTATTGTTTATTAATATAAAATTTCCGCAATTTCGATTTTCCCGGCTTAAGAAAGGAGAAGATTTTATGACGCACAATGCAGTATTTGAAATAATGCGCATGATGATGTGCGGCATCGGCGGATCCTCTCCTGAAATGGCCGGCGCTTAGCCAGCACTTGCCATATCGGGGCCGGACCCGCAAAGGGTCCGGCCCTTTTATTTTTTAAAGA
>DAITML010000012.1:0-19952 GCA_036835165.1 Synergistaceae bacterium
AATGGCATAATCAAAGATCTGTTTCATAAACTGGCGTAATCTGTGTGAAGTGTCTGTAAGTCCTTCTTTTTCAATTTGTCTGCAAAAAAGCAGGATCATATTAGGAGTAATTTCATTCAGCTTTCTATTGCCAAATTCTGGGATCAGATATTTATTCAGTCTCAATTCTACGGTCCGGACATAGTTTTTGCTTTTGTCCGGAAGGATAACGGAGTTGAACCACTCAACAGCAAGCTCCTTAAAAGAATACTCTCCTGAAGGGCCCCTTTTATCCTCTTTTCTTATCTCATAGTTCTTATCTCTTGCCGCCTTTAAGCTGACGTCAGGGTAGCTTCCCAGGCTTTTACGTTTTTCTTTTCCATCGATCCATAGGCGTGCGATCCAATATTTGCTTCCGTTAGGGCGGATGTCGAGGATCAATCCACGTCCATCTGAAAGGCTGTATGGTTTTTCTTTGGGTTTCGCGTTCTTTATGATGATCTCAGTCAGAGCCATAATATCCCCTCCACCGTATAAAATACTGTGACCGTATGACGTATTTATACAAATAATTATACAGTATTGAATGGATAACAGTGGTTATTTATGGTTATCTGTGGTTAGCTGAAAAAGCAAGAAACCCTGCTGTGGGCAGGGTTTCTTGCTTGTATGGAAACGTGTGGATTATTGGCTTGGTGGGCGATATTGGGTTCGAACCAACGACTTCCACCGTGTGAAGGTGACACTCTACCGCTGAGTTAATCGCCCGCTTCGTGCATCGGATGGAATTATACTTGCTTAGTTACAATATTTCAAGTTGCTGGTTTAATATTGTCCGCAGAATTCCTGATGAGCAAGTCTCCTTACCTGAAACGGCAATGATGAAAGGAAACGCGATGAGATGCCGATCCGGATACCATTCCCACAAGTCAGCGCATTTGGTGTAGAATAGTTGCCGTTGGAAAAAAACAAACGAAGGGTCGGAAGCCGGATGATCCTATGCACAAAAATGAACGGCAACGGAAACGATTTCCTCGTCATTGACAACATGGACCTTAAATACGATAAGGAAACTCTTTCCGGCTATGCAAAGGCTCTTTGCAGAAGAAGAGAGTCTCTTGGGGCAGACGGCATTCTTGTTGCTGAGCCGTCGGAAGTTCTTGACTTCAGGATGAGGCTTTTCAACCGGGACGGCACAGAGGGAGAAATGTGCGGCAACGGGGCGAGGTGCATTGCAAGATATGCTTTTTTAAAAGGGATCGCCAAAGACCCGGAAATGGTCTTTGAAACGCTTGGCGGAAAGATAGAAGCTGTCGTAAAGGGAACCAGAGCCGTAATTAAGATGTCCCCGGTAAATGTTTCGGGCCTTCTGACGGATACTGCCGCTTCAGTTGAAGGATACGATTTCAACTACACATTCCTGACGGTTGGAGTCCCTCATACGGTGATATTTGAAAGTAAAAAACTTGATTCAGAGGACTCCTACAGGAGGGTAGGCAGGGCGATAAGGCTCCGGTCGGACCTTTTCCCGGAGGGATCGAACATCAATTTCGTCTCTCCCAGGGGGAGCTTTGATAAAGGACTTGAAGTGCTTACCTATGAAAGAGGAGTGGAAGACCTTACCCTCTCATGCGGTACCGGCTCTGCTGCAAGCGCGATAGCTGCTTTTATGAAAGGCCTTGCCGGTCCCGTGGTGGATGTTTATAACCCCGGGGGGCTCAACAGGATATCGATTTCGAGGGGATCATCAGATACCCTTCTGCCGGAACTTGAGGGCGGCGCAGCATATATAGCCGAGATAGAAGCCTCGGAGGAAGCTTTAGAAAAGTATAATTAAGATGTCGGCCAACAAGGGGACCATAGGTCTTATATTCCTATTTGTCCTTTTCCTGGCTTATATTGGAGGAATAAATGTTATGCCTAAACCATGGTGGCGTGAAACTATAGAAACAGTATTCTGGGCGCTTGTACTTGCCCTGATTCTCAGGACCTTTGTGATCCAGGCCTTCTGGATACCGAGCGGATCAATGATACCGACACTTGAAGTCGGTGATCGCGTGCTGGTTCTAAAATTCTGGTATGCGATGCCAAAAGTTGAGCCGAAAAGAGGGCAGATAGCCGTTTTCAAATATCCTGTAGACCCGAGAAGGGACTTCGTCAAGCGCATAATCGGGCTCCCGGGAGACAATGTCGAAATAAGGAACGGGACAGTATATGTGAATGGCAAAGAGGTTTTTGAACCCTATGTAAAAAACAAGGATACTTTCGACATGCCGTCTCAGACAGTTCCGGAAAAGAGCTATTTATGCCTCGGGGACAACAGGCCCAACTCACAGGACGGCAGATTTTGGGGATATGTTCCAAGAAACTTCTTCCGGGGACCGGCGGTCTTCAGGTACTGGCCGCTCAACAGGATAGGACCTATAGAATAATGGGCCGGACAGTATGGTTTCCCGGTCATATGGCAAAGGGCAGGCGACAGCTGCAGGCGCTTGCGGACAACATTGATCTTATTCTCGAGGTTCGGGACGCAAGGGCTCCGAACCTCTCTTCGTCGCCCCTTCTGAGCATATTCGCGCCCAAGATAAAAATATGGACTATCCTGTCAAAAGCAGACCTCGCAGACCCGGTCATCACCAAAATATGGACGGATCACCTTAAGGCCAAAAACCTTCCCGCATGGCCGCTTGATCTTCGCAAGGGAGGGCTGAACCAGATCCGCAAAGAGCTGAGGGAGAAGAAGCCTGTCTTCCGCGATCTGAGGATGGCAGTGGTAGGCATCCCCAATGTGGGAAAATCGATGCTTATAAATCAGCTTGTGGGAAGAAAGGCAGCCCCTGTCGGAGGCATCCCGGGCATAACCAAGGGAGTCTCCTGGTTCAGGGGGGAGGGCTTCCTGCTGGTTGACTCACCCGGCATACTTGATCCTCACAGCGATGCCAGGGCGCACAGGATAATCTCATGGATAGGCTCCACAAGAGGACAGATAATTGGCAGCTGGGAAGAGCATGCCAAGGAATGCATATCCTTTCTGATAAAGAGGGACCTTTGGGCCGGTGTTGAGTCGGCATGGGGGATAAAGCCGGATGGAACTTCGGCAGAGATACTTGATTCCGTGGGCAGACGGCTTGGAAGACTGCTGCCGGGAGGCATCACAGATATGGAGGCATCCGGCAGGATGTTCATTGATGCCTTTGCGACAGGAAAACTTGGCAGGATGAGCCTTGAGAGACCCGGAGACCCGCCCCTCTGGGAGAGCCTCGAATAATGTGCCCTGACGGCCGGATGGTAGCGGCGGGAACAGATGAAGCAGGAAGAGGTCCCCTTGCAGGCCCTGTAGTTGCGGCTGCTGTGATTCTGACGGACGAACAGAGGAAATGCCTCCTGTCAAAAGGACTTAGAGATTCAAAAAAACTTTCCCCCACGAAGAGAGAGGCCCTTTTTGAGAAGATATGCGAATTAGGTGTGATGTGGAGGGCTCAGGCGGCCTCTCCCTCTAAAATCGACAGGATAAACATCCTTCGCGCATCTCTCTGGTGCATGAAAAGATCTGTCGAACGGCTCAACAGAGAGCCTGACATAGTCTTGGTAGACGGAAACACATACATCCCCGGGCTTGGAATATATCAGAGGTGCGTAATAGGGGGAGACAACATCGTCCCCGCAATAGCGGCGGCATCAGTCGTCGCCAAAGTCCTGAGGGACAGGGTCATGGACAGGATGGACAGAGTCTATCCGGAATATGGTTTCTGCTCACACAAAGGCTATCCCTCTGCTGAGCACAGAAGGATACTTTTTGAAATTGGGCCTTCGCCTATACACAGGATCTCTTTCAGGGGGGTAGCAAAGGAAAGTTCGATATGAGCCTCGAAAGGGCTCTCAAGCGTTCCATTCAGAAAAAAAACAGATCCTCTGCAATAAAATCTTCAGGGAAAGACCTGCCATCCATTTCCCCTCAAAGCCCACTTCACCTTCGAAGAGGAATATTCGGTGAAGAAAAGGCTGCGGAATACCTCGAGCGAATCGGATACAAAATAATTGCAAGGAATGTGAGCTGCCGCTTTGGTGAGATCGACATCATTGCCTGCGACGGCGATGAGATGGTCTTTGTCGAGGTAAGGACAAGAAGCAGGGGATGGATGATGCCGCCTGAATGTACCGTGGGTCCGGAAAAGCTGAAAAAGCTGAAGAGAGCGGCAAGGATATGGACTGAAAACAGAAATTACACAGGGTTCTGGCGGATCGATCTTATCGCCGTTACTCTGGATGAGGACAAACTTTCTTCGATAGAACACATCAAAGAGATAACGGAGGGGATCGAATGAACTCTGTCTCAGGAATGACCCTGAGAGGGGTAAAGGCTGTCGCAGTGGAGGTCGAAGTTGAGATAACGGGCGGGCTTTTCAACATATCGGTCGTCGGCTTGCCCGATGCCGCTGTGAGGGAGGCAAGGGAGAGGGTGAGGGCAGCCCTGAGGAGCGTCGGCATCACCCTGAGAGGGAGAGTCGCCATAAATCTTGCACCTGCAGACGTTCCCAAAGAGGGCGCACTGCTCGACCTTGCGATAGCAGTCGGCATCGCATCCGTTCAGGGCGGAGTAAAAGTAAGGAGACCCTCTCTGTTTATCGGTGAACTGGCTCTGGACGGAAGGCTTAGAAAAGTAAGGGGAGCGGTGCCCGCAGCTTTTCTGGCGAAAGAAAATGGATGGGATCTCTACATACCCGAGGAAAACGCTGCCGAAGTCTCCCTTGTGGAAGGGGTATCTGCCTGGAGGGCAAGATCGTTGGGTGACCTCTTCGCTCATCTGAGGGGCGAGCTGGAGCTGGCATCGGCCGACCACTGCGAGGCAGATTACACTCCGCCTCAGGCAGACCCGGATTTTGCGGACATCAAGGGACAGGCAGCGGCAAAAAGAGCTCTGGAGATAGCGGCAGCCGGACACCACAATATACTTCTTGTCGGTTCTCCCGGTTCGGGCAAAACACTTCTGGCGAGGGCCCTGAAAGGTATACTTCCCCCGCTCTCCGACAACGAACTTATGGAGGTGCTCCTTCTAAGGAGCACTGTGGGCGATTCTGTCTCCTCAGTCAGGGAGAGGCCTTTCAGGTCAGTGCACCATACCGCAAGCGCCGTTGCACTGTGCGGCGGGGGAACGACTCTCCGTCCGGGCGAAATAAGCCTTGCCTCCAGAGGGGTCCTTTTTCTTGACGAGTTTCCTGAGTTTACAAGGGATGTCCTCGAAGCCCTCAGGCAGCCTCTTGAGGATGGGCATATAACAGTCTCAAGGGCGTCGGGGAGCGTTGACTATCCGGCAAAGGTCCTGATGGTGGCGGCATGCAACCCATGTCCATGCGGATTTTCCGGCGATCCTGCCGAACGCTGTTCATGCTCGCCATCCGCCCTGGAAAGGTACAGGAGACGCCTCTCCGGTCCTATATTGGACAGGATAGACCTTCACATTTCCATTCCCAGGCTCCTTCCCGAAGAGCTTGTCTCCCTCGAGGGAAGGTGCGGCGAGAGCAGCGCGGAAGTTGCCGAGAGGGTCAGGAGAGCGAGGGAGCTCCAAATAAAAAGATGGATGCCGTACGGGATCGGGTCCAATTCAGAAATTCCCGAAAAGCTCCTTCGAAGAAAGATGACCCTTACAGCAGAGGTAAGGAACTTTCTCCTTCAGGCCCTTAACAGGGTCAGGCTGTCAGGAAGGGGCCTTTCAAGAACACTGAAAGTTTCCAGGACAATAGCAGACCTTGCAGCATCAGAACAAATAAGACTGGAACATGTAGCCGAGGCTCTCAGTTATCGGGAGGGGGAAGCTCTCTCTTGGATGAAAAATTAAAAATACTTCTCCTTCTCAACACGCTCGACGGACAAGGAAGAAAGTTGTGGGCAGCATTAAAAAAAGGCATTATTTCTGCCGATGATTTGTGGAGAGGCAATTCGAAACTCTTCGCAGAACTTGAGTTGACTGAAAAAGCGATCTTTGCTCTCAATACGAGGGTCCAAAAGAGGTGGACAGAGAAGGAGCTCGAAAAATGCATCAGGCTCGGCATCAGGACGGTCGGGATAGAAGATGAAGATTACCCTGCCGGATTAAAAGACCTGAAGGACCCGCCCCTTCTCCTATACTGGAGGGGAAAAGAGACAAAACTCCCCGGAAGGTGCACAGGGGTAGTGGGAACAAGAAGAGCAAGCACTTACGGAAGAAGGATAGCCCTTAAGATAGGTGAGTACTGCGCATCTTCGGGCACTGCACTGATCAGCGGGGGCGCTTCCGGGATAGACGGCAATGCGCACAGGGGTGCCTGTATGTCGGGGGGCAGAACATTTGCAGTTTTTGGCACAGGAGCGGATGTATTCTTTCCAAAGTCCAACGAGGGGCTTTTTGAAGAAATAATGGAGTGCGGTGCTCTGATCACAGAGTTCCCTCTAGGAAGCGAAGGAGAACAGTGGCATTTTCCGAGGCGGAACAGAATAGTGGCGGCAATGTCGTCAAAGCTGATCGTAGTCGAGGCTCCATTTAAGAGCGGAGCGATGATAACAGCCGGGATCGCTGCTGAACTTGGGCGTGAAGTATGGTCGGTCCCGGGAAGGATAGACGAAGATAATTCCTCGGGCAGCAACAGGCTGATATTTGACGGAGCACATCCGCTCACAGACCTCAGGTATTTTTTTGGTATGTCCGGAACCGATCCCAGTACATCAGCGCATAAAACCATGACAGGACTGTCCATAAAGGATATTCACCTTTCGCCCGAAGAGGAGGAAATAATGAAAGTGCTCAGATCCGGTGGAGGGCAGACGGTTGACAACATAGCTCTTGAGGTTAAAATGAGCGCCGCCGACATTTTGAAAACGATTGCAATTTTGTCTGCAAAGGGAATAATATGTTCTTCAGGCTCCGGCCGGTTCAGCGCAAATGTTTGAGAGAGGTGCATCCGATGGCGACTGCTGATAATACTACCAAAACTAAAAAGAAAACAGAAAAGAGAGCCGATGTTGATAAAGGTTCGAAAAAAGCGGCTGTTAAAAATATATCTGTCAAGCCTGCCGGAGAAAAGTCCAAAACGGGCACAAAAACGCCCAAGAAAAATACAGAAGCCAAAACCGTTAAGAAAACGGCATCAAAAAAGGCCTCGTCGAGAGGGAACGCCAAACAGAGCTTTAAGCAGTATGAAGGCAAGACGCTTGTTGTGGTCGAATCGCCAGCAAAGGCAAAAACCTTGGAAAAGATACTGGGGAGCTCATATAAAGTTCTTGCAAGCGTGGGTCATGTCAGAGACCTTCCGAAGGGCAGGCTGGCGATAGACGTTGAAAACGACTTCGAACCCGAATACATCCAGGTCAGGGGCAAGTCAGAGATAATAAATGGGCTTAGGGGAGCTTCCCAGGTAAGCGGCAGGACATTGCTTGCCTCCGACCCTGACCGTGAAGGGGAGGCTATAGCGTGGCACCTTGCGACCCTTCTCGACATTGACCCTAAGTCAGAGTGCAGGATAAGGATGCAGGAGATAACTGAACATGGAGTGACGGCAGCTGTCAGTGAACCTGATTCGATAGACATCGACAGGGTGGATGCCCAGCAGGCCCGGCGCGTGCTTGACAGGCTTGTGGGCTATCAGCTCAGCCCGCTTCTTTGGAACAAGGTCAAACGCGGCCTTTCGGCGGGGAGGGTCCAGTCTGTTGCTCTCAGGATAATCTGCGAGCGGGAGGACGAGATAGAAAAGTTCGTTCCCGAAGAGTACTGGCTCATTGATGTTGAGTGTAGCAGCACAGACGGGACCAGAAAATACAGGCTCAGGGCAGACAAGTACCTTGGAAAGCCCCTATCGGTCCATACTGAAAATGAGGCTGCAGACATCGTTAAGGAGATTGAAAAGACCGGACTCAAAGTTGATGAATTCAGGACGAAAGACAGTCCCAGATCAGCTCTCCCTCCTTTCAAAACAAGCACTCTCCAGCAGGAGGCTTCAAGACGGTGCGGCTTTGCCCCGGGCAGAACGATGAGGATCGCACAGTCGCTCTACGAGGGTGTAGAGATACCCGGAAGGGGACCGGTCGGACTCATAACCTACATGCGTACCGACAGCCTTAGGATATCCCCTGAGGCAGTTGCATCATCCCAAAAATTCATACTTGAAACCTATGGCAAGAATTATTTGCCGAAGAGCACCAACATATATGCCTCAAAGGCGAGATCCCAGGATGCCCACGAGGCCATCAGGGCTACAGACCCCTTCATAACGCCGGATTCTGTAAGAGATTCGCTCACACCTGAACAGTACAAGCTCTATGAACTTATTTGGAGCCGTTTTATAGCCAGCCAGATGGCTCCGGCGATCATTGCAAGGACGACGCTTACATGCCTCAGCGGAGATTATTCGCTGAAACAGTCGGGCGCTGTAGTGACCTTTGACGGGTGGGGCAGGGTATTCCCGCTTGGAGTCAAGGACGCTGACATTAAACCGGCCTCAGAGGGTGAAACGCTTCTCTTGGAAAAGGTGGTCAAGGATCAGCGCTTCACTCAGCCGCCCTCAAGGTATACGGAGGCGGGACTTGTGAAGGCACTTGAAGAAAAAGGCATAGGAAGGCCGTCTACATATGCCGCGATAATCAATACGCTTTCTGTCAGGGGGTACGTCGACCGGGGAGAAGAGGACAAGAAGCTCATCCCTTCAAAACTTGGCAGGCTGGTCAACACATTCCTGGTCAAATATTTCTCGAGCCTCATAAATGTGGATTTCACGGCCATGATGGAAGAGGAACTCGACAGGATAGAGACCGGTGAGCTTCAGTGGAGAAAGGTCATCAGGGAATTTTGGACCGGCTTCAAGCCTGTGCTTGACGATGTGTCGGCCCATGCGGAAAATATGAGGCCTGAGCTGGAACTTATAGGAGAGCCCTGCCCTGAATGCGGCAGGGACCTTGCGGTAAAAAGCGGAAGATTTGGAGAATTTATTGCATGCACAGGGTATCCTGAATGCAAATATACGAGGAATATTGTCAGGACTACCGGAATTACGTGCCCCAAATGCGGAGAGGGAGAGCTGGTAAGAAGACGTGCGGCTAAAGGCAAGGTAAAGGGAAGGATATTCTACGGCTGCACCAGATACCCTGACTGTGACTTCATTTCATGGAAGAAACCGGAAAAATCTGATCAGGAGGGATCCGGATCGGAGGAGCAGGGGACCGACAATGGAAGTTCAGAGATCTAAAGCAGTCACAGTAATAGGAGGGGGACTTTCAGGTTCTGAGGCCGCCTGGCAGCTTGCCGGGCGCGGTTTTTCCGTCCGCCTGTACGAAATGAGGCCCAAGAGGAATACGCCTGCACATGAGACCCCATTTCTGGGCGAGCTGGTCTGCAGCAACTCTCTGGGAGGGGAAAAACCGACAACTCCGGCCGGGATACTTAAATCAGAACTGAAGCTTCTGAACAGCCTGATAATGGATTGCGCACAAAAATGCAGAGTGCCGGCCGGCAATGCACTTGCAGTTGACAGGCGATCCTTCGCCTGTATGGTGGATTCTGCTGTTTCATCACATCCAAACATTGAGGTCATAAGGGAAGAGGTGACGGAACTTCCTGAGGGGCCGGCCATAATAGCCACGGGTCCGCTTACAGACGGGCCATTTGCCGAGAGCCTCAAAAAACTGGTCGGAGATGACTTCCTTTATTTTTACGATGCGGTCGCACCTGTAGTGACCCTTGAAAGTGTCGATCCCCAATGTTCCTTTAGGGCAAACCGTTACGGCGACAGCGGGGACTACATAAACTGTCCTATGAACAACGAAGAATATCATGCATTCTGGGAAGCTTTGATATCGGCAGAAACTGCCCCAAAACACACTTTTGAAAATGAGGACATGCGGCACTTCGAAGGCTGTCTGCCTGTTGAGGTCATAGCAAAGAGGGGAGAAAAAACCCTTCTTTTCGGCCCTCTCAGGCCTGTGGGCTTCACAGATGAAAAAAACGCGGGAGAATATTGTGCCATAGTTCAGCTGAGGCAGGACAACCGGGAGGGTACCCTCTACAACATGGTCGGTTTCCAGACAAACCTTAAATGGGGCGAACAGGAGAGGGTCTTCAGGCTGATCCCGGCGCTAAGGGGTGCTGATTTCGTAAGAAAGGGAGTCATGCACAGAAATCTCTTTGTATGCGCCCCTGCGGTGCTTGACGGATATCTTAGGCCGAAGGGAAGAGATGATATATTTCTGGCCGGACAGATCACCGGCGTTGAGGGATATCTCGAAAGCACAGCCATGGGCCTTGCCTCCGCCCTGTTCATGTCATCACAAATAAAGGGTTTTCCCATGCCCGGGTTTCCACAGGATACCGCGATCGGTTCCCTGCTGAACTATCTGAAAACTGCGATCTCAAAGACATTCCAGCCAATGAACGTAAATCTCGGAATATTCCCAAAACTTGATGGCAAAAAGATAAAGAAGCGTACCGAGAGGTGTGAAGCCTACCACGAGAGGGCTGTAGGTGCGATGGGTAAGTTTATAGCATAGAACGCAGAATTATTTTCAGACGGTAAGTAGCCATTAACGGCGAGCGGCCGACAAGCAGTCTTGAAGACCGGCGAGCAATAGGCAAGCGTCGGCAAGCGATTGGCAAGCAGTAGTTTTCAGGACATGGCTAAGTAATGGCTAAGAAGTTGCTGAGCAATCGCTAAGCGGTCGTAAGGGCGGGCGGAGAATGTGTACGCCGGTGAATTTGCAGCCTTTGGGCTGCGGAGAATTTGCGGCCAAAGGCCGCGGTGACTCAAAAACTCAGTCGCATTTGTATGTCCCTCTCCCGTCTTACCGGTATGGGCCTGGTGTAACTACCAGCCGATTCGCGCAACTCGTGACTCGTTGGCTCTCTGGTCGTGAGCCGGGATCCAGATTTGGGTTTAGTTTTTGACTTTCTCTTAACATATTTTCAAACCTTTGTGTATACCTTGTTTAATAACAAAGAATGACAATGACCCTGAAATTCCATACACAATTCAAAACCGATGGACCTGGATCCCGGATCAGGCCCATACCGGGAAGACGAAAGAGAGTGACACAGGTATGACGGGGAGAGACGCCCCGCTGCAAGGGGATCTAGACCCCTATTCTCCGCAGCTTAAAAAGCTGCAAATTCTCCAGCGACATGGTTCTTAGTCGCGAATTCACCGCGGCATAATCCCAGCCGCAAATTCTCCGCAACGCAAAGCGTTGCAATTCTCCCGCTGATGCAGTCTCCGCAAGCTTTTAGGATTGAATCGTAAACAAATGAACGCATCTTGTGAATTTTCTTAAAATTTGCTTGAAATTTCATTCCTACATGCTAGAATACCATTCATGGCGGAAAACATCTCAGCGAACATCGATCAGTTTTTATCGACCATAGAGTCACGGGGACGCTCCAAAAACACTGTTACTAATTACAGGGTTGATCTGGAGCAGTATAAGGAATATTTGCTGAAACAGGATATTTCTGACGTTTCTCAGATCGATTCCGACTCGGTGAGGATATATCTGTCAAATATTATCGGCTTTGGCATAGCCAAGACATCCGCAGCCAGGAAACTCTCAGCAGTAAGAGGCTTCATAAGATGGCTTTCATCAAGGGATTTGCTTGACTACGGTGTAGTAGCCGGACTGAAAGGACCTAAACTGCCCACTTCTCTGCCAAGGGCGCTCTCTTACGAAGATACGGAAAAACTTCTTGTAGAGGGGCCGGAGCAAGGGAAACACTATCATAGGGACAGGCTGATACTGGAACTGCTCTATGGTTCGGGTCTTCGTGTATCCGAACTGATCGACCTGAACTGGGAGAATATTGAGACGGACCAAAGAATGATAAGGGTCTCAGGCAAAGGATCCAAGGAGCGCCTTGTTCCGTTCGGGCCTGGTGTGAAGAAGTTGCTTGAAGACTGGAAGCTGCTTTCAAAGCAGGGAGGCAGCGGACCGCTTTTCAGATCGGAAAAAGGAGCCGAGAGGCTTACTGTAAGAACTGTGCACAGGCTTGTGCAGAGATCCGGCGCTCGTGTAGGACTTTACGGAGTCTCACCGCATACATTGAGGCACTGTTTTGCTACGCATTTGCTGGAAAGGGGAGCTCCCCTCAGGGTAGTACGGGAACTTCTCGGCCACGAAAGCATAGCGGCTACACAAAGGTATCTGTCCATCACAGCCGAACAGATGAAGAGAAGTTATATGGAACATCACCCCCGAGCACACGAGCAAGATCAATAACATAGAAAAACAGGGAAGGAAGTTGTTGAAATGGACACACCAAAAGAGCTTATTGAAGCAAGGCCGAAAATTATGAATCCTGCTGCGATGCAGGATCTTCTTGAGAAGACGCGGATCGTAAGCCGCGCCCTTCAGGCCCGTAAAGAGAGGGGGGCCCCGGATTATCCGAAACTTGCAAGGCTGATGTCCGACCTCTCCGCAGCAAACGTCTACGTGATCAACGGGGAAGGAAAGATCCTCGGCTACGCGTGGATCAGCGAATACGACTGCCCAATAATGGCTGACCAGCTCCTTGACGGGGCGATGCCGGCAGCATATGTGGAAAAGGTAAACTCTTTCCATGAGTCCATACTCAACCACACCGATCACGGCCTATGCGCATACGCAGACCAACCCTGCACATATTCCAACAAGCATGTTCTGCTGGTGCCTATCAACGGTTCGGGAGAAAGGCTCGGCACGCTTATACTTGCACGTTTTGGCTGCCAGTTTGATACCAGGGACCTTGTACTTGCTGAATATCTCGGTACCGTCGTAGGTCTTGAAATACTTAATGACAGGGGCAAGTCCATTGAGGAACGCGGACGGGAGCGTCTCGTAGTCCAGATGGCCATGAGAGCCCTCTCATACTCTGAGGTAGAGTCCGTAAGGCATATAATTGAAGACCTTGGCGGCTCCGAGGGAGTTGTTGTAGCCAGTAAGGTTGCAGACAGAGTGGGCGTGACCAGGAGCGTAATAGTAAATGCATTGAGAAAACTTGGCAGCGCGGGTATCATAGAGAGCAGGAGCCTTGGAATGAAGGGTACCTACATTAAAGTCCTGAGTCCGCTCTTTTTAGAGGAGCTTGGAATAGCAGTCTCTCGTTAAAAATTGGGGGAGGGTGATGCCTTGAAGGCGAAGATACTCATAGCCGATGATTCGGCCTATATGCGTTCTATCCTTAAAGACCTGCTTCTGCGAAACGGCTTTGATGTGATCGGGGAAGCAGAAAACGGCAAAGAGGCAGTGGAGCTCTATGGAAAACTTAAGCCGGACATTGTTTCTATGGACATCATGATGCCGGAAATGAGCGGCATTCAGGCTCTCAAGGAGCTCAAGGAAAAATACCCTGAATCAAAAGTTGTGATTTCTGCAGCCATGGGACAGCAGAATCTGGTGGTCGAGGCCATAAGAGCAGGCGCGGATGACTTTTTTATAAAGCCTGTACAGTCCGAAAGAGTTGTCGAAGCCATAGATAAGGCCCTTCACAAAAGACATCATATATACACAACAAAGGAGTAGCTATTTTTAATTATTATGGTAAAATGCGCTCCATGATATTTTAAAGACTCTGTGAAGAACAGAGATATATTTCTCTTGGAGGTAAGAACCGCATATGGTAGATAAGGTACCCGCAGCATCAGGAGCAAGCGTGGGGGACGTGCTGAGCGGAACGGTCGAGCATGTGGCAGCATACGGAGCGTTTATCAGGCTCGATTCGGGGCAGAAGGCGATGGTCCACATATCGGAGCTGTCCCATAATTATGTGAAAAAGGTCGAGGATGTCCTGGAGGTCGGACAAAAAATAACCGCCAAGGTCATCAAAATTGACGATAAGGGCAGGATCGACCTTTCCATCAAAGCGCTTCAGGTAAAAGAGCCTCCCGCAAGGCCTGCTTTCCGTGAAGATGACTTTGAGAAAAAACTGTCGACATTCCTTAAATCCAGCGACGAAAAAATTGCAGACCTGAGCAGGTCAAAAGAAGTCCGAAGCGCAAAAAAACGTCCTGCGGCAAGCCAGTCAGGCAAAAAATAACCGCATAAGGATAATGGATATAGAGCAATTCAGACAGCCGGAGGACAAAAGTCTGCCGGCTTTTTGGACACCCTTAAGTGAAAGTGATGTTGTCCTGCTCCGCAAGAGGAACATCCGCAGGCGTTTCGACCTCTCGATAGTATATGCGGTAGCGGCAAGATGCCGGTTTGGTTTCCCCCAGGTGTTGGTGTGCCGCCCGGAAAGACGGGGAGGAAGCCCTTTTCCCACACTTTTTTGGCTGACATGTCCCTATCTCGGCCGAAAATGCGGCGAGATGGAGTCACTCCATAAGATAGGAGAGCTGGAAGAGATCTTCCGGACTAGGGAAGATGATGTGGCTGTTTGGCATCAAAAATACTCTCTCCTGCGAAAGAGCATATCCGCGACCGGTATTGATATTACAACCGGGGTCGGCGGCATAGATCACAGGGATGCTCCTTACGCTGTAAAATGCCTCCATCTTCAGGCAGCAACATGGCTCGGATGGAGATATCACCCCGCAGCTGATTGGCTAAAGAAAGAACTTGAGATCCATGAATGCTTTGCAGGGCTATGTAAAATGAACGAAGACAAAGAAAAAGAGAAGGCTGTATAATTGAATTTGGCAAGTACTTATTGACTTTCTCGTAAAAACCTGTAAAATTACCCATCGTGATGTACATTTTTGAGCCGTTAGCTCAGTTGGCAGAGCACCGGACTTTTAATCCGGGTGTCCCGGGTTCGAGTCCCGGACGGCTCACCACTTTGCGGTCCCATCGTCCAGAGGCCTAGGACACCGCCCTTTCAAGGCGGCGACACGAGTTCGAATCTCGTTGGGACCGCCATTTTTTTAGAGGCCAGCGTAGCTCAGCAGGTAGAGCAGCGCACTCGTAATGCGCAGGTCTCCGGTCCGAATCCGGACGCTGGCTCCACTTCCGATCAATATAAAGACTCATAAAGACTCCGGCCGGAAACGCCGGAGTCTTTTTTCTGTAGTTCTGCCCATCCGAAATCACTCTAAATTCCTGTGCAGCAGCCCCGCAATCTGCTAGAATTCCTGATGGCAGGCAACAATGGTGAAGCAGCGGCAGAGACATGCCGCGGAGAATTTGCGACAGTACCAGTCGCGGGGAATTCGCGACAATCGTCGCTGGTGAATTTGCTGAAAGAACCATTCAGCGGTGAATGGACCCTAAATCATAAATCTTGAATTCTCCGCCTGACCCCGTCAGGCAAATTCTCCGCGATGCGAAGCGATGTAAATTCTCCAGCGACATGATTTTTGTCGCGAATTCACCGCGGCATCATCCCAGCCGCAAATTCTCAGTGCTTCACGCGGCCCTATTTGCCGCAGTATCGCGAATTTTAATCCGGAACAAAGGGGATAATTACCTTGTTAAAAAGTCACAGTTTGTCTTCAGAAAGAAATAAGGAGCCCCAGGAGACCCCGGGGCTTTCGCTGGTGATAAAAAGAAAGATCACTCTTGTAAGGCATGGCATAACAGAATGGAACAAAAAGTTCCGATATCAGGGCATCACCGATGTTCCCCTTTCTCCCGAAGGTGAGGAGCAGGCCAAGAAGGCCGCTCTGAGGCTTACATGTGAGTCTGTCGACCGCGTCATATCAAGTCCGCTTGGCCGTTCAATGAAGACGGCCTCGATAATCGCGGAGACGATAGGAAAGAGCTGCGTAGAGAGATGGGATGAACTCAGGGAGGTCGATTTCGGCGACTGGGAAGGTCTTACCGTTCCTCAGATCAAGGATAAGTTCGGAGAGGATCTTTTTGAAAGATGGAAGACCTCGCAGGTAGACGTAACGGCGACAAACGGAGAGGAAGCAGACCTTGTTTATAAAAGGGCTGAAGCCTGCGCTGCCAGGATCCTGGCTTTAAAGGACGAACATGTGGTCGTGGTGGGACACGGTGCGTTGTTCAGGATGCTTTTGCTGCCACTGATAAAGATCCCCAGGGGAAATGTTTTCTGGCGAATGAAGATGGATAACTGCTCCCTGTCAGGAATTGGGATAGACAGAAAAAACAGGGCTTTCATCGTATTCTTCAACGATACGATCCATCTCAGGACAAATCTGGACTGCATCAAAGATATTCCCCTGCCGTGGTAGATTTTTGCGTTTAATGGTAAAATCACCAATGTAGGTGTGACTGCATGATAACAGGAAGAAATTGCGAAACGAGGATATGCATTTGAAAAGCGATCCCGAAAAAGAAGTCAGCGGATATGACGATAAGAAAGCAGAAGAAGAAAGAGACCTGTGGCTGAGGTGTTCCCGGGGAGACGAGGAAGCCCGGGAGGAACTCATCCTCGCTTACAGGCCTATGGTCTATTGGCTTGCCAAGAAACTCAAAGTTCCCTACAGTACATATCCGGACCTTATCCAGGAGGGCATGGTCTCGCTTATAAGTGCTGTTGACCGCTTCGACGTTGAAAGGAATAACTGTTTCTCAACCTTTGCATATTACAAGATCAAGGGCGGGATGATAAATTTTATCCAGCGCGTGGAGGCAAAAGCACCGATCCCGGTCGATGATGAGACTGTCATTATGCACGAAGGCCCGCAGACTGTCCGCCTTTCGGAACATGCAGACAAGGCAGAGTGGACACTTGATCTTGAAGGTGCAATGAACAGCCTGTCTCAGAGAGAGGCTGAAATTGTCAGGGCTCTTGTGATAGAGGGCAGAATAGCAAAAGAGGTTGCAGAAGAGGAAGATCTCGATATCAGCCACATCTACAGGATACGAAGAAAAGCTATTGCTAAATTACGTAAGTGGCTTAAGGCCGATGAAGCCACTTCAGCCATGTAAAACGGGATAATAATAAAACATCCCATCTCTGCATGGAGGAGCTTTTATGAAAAAGAAGATATCACGGATCCAACGATGGCTTGACAGACTTTCCGCCGCATGTGAAAAGGGCAGGTGGGATTCCGCTTTGGTGGAGTCCGACTGTCTCTCTGCCGAAGTTCGGGAGATAAGGGAAGATCTGGCCCGCATTCTTGAAAACGAGCAGACCTCTGCATTCGACATATTAAGCAGATCAGCTGTCGCAATGAGCGTAAGGAGCATAGGCATCGCCCTCTTTATTGTCCTGGTCTCGACAATACCCCTTGCGGTCGAGTCTGAAAGGCCCTGGTCTGCACAATATGCTTCAGGTCCGGCAAAGAACAGCCGCGAGGAGATGCTGACATGGGTCACCAGGGAAGAAGATGAACTTATCAGGACACTGAGGACTGATCTCAGCGGTCAGAATGCAGGAAATACTGAAACAGCAAATGTATTTTATCCTCCGCTCAAAAAAATGACTGCTTCCGGGGTCAAAAAAGATAATGTTGCGGTCTCCGAAAAGCCTTCGGTCCGCGAAATATCCGTAAGGTCAGAAGTAGGAATAAGTGCAGAAGATCTTCTCGCCCTGCTCCAGATCGGTGAAAAAGCTCTGAGAGGAGACGCACCTGCGATCAAAGTTATCAAATAACAGTGTTGTGCAATGAGTATGCGCCGAAATCTTGTATCCATTTCAGAGGAGTGGTTTTTTGTGTCTTTCCGTATCAGGTT
Source organism: Synergistaceae bacterium (assembly GCA_036835165.1). Taxonomy (GTDB): domain Bacteria; phylum Synergistota; class Synergistia; order Synergistales; family Synergistaceae; genus Caenicola. The sequence continues at coordinate 17,548 of DAITML010000012.1, forward strand.
TCTTTCAGTTTTTTTCCTTGTTTTTATGTTGATGCTCACACCTGCTTATGCTGCAGATGACGGTCTTACCTCCCCTGATATACGGGAAACGGCAACAGTGGATAACGGAATGAACGGACCGGCTGAGGAACAAAAGCTTCCGGCGCTTTCCGGTCCTGCCATCCTGAATATTTCTGTTCAGGGAAATGTTGAAGTCGTAACTGAACATATTATGAGCATCATTACTTCAAAGGTCGGAGACCCGGTCGACGAGGAAAAACTCCGAAAGGATGCCGAGGCAATATTTGAACTGGGATTTTTTGTGGCCACTGACTATCGTGTCACGGACAAGGACAAAGGTGTAGACGTGGTGTTTCTGGTTCAGGAAAACCCGGTCGTAACCAAAATAAATTTTGAGGGCAACACCGTTTATAAGAGCGAAACCCTTGAAGGTATGATATTCACAAAACCCGGAATGATCTTCAACAGAACTTTCTTCAGGAATGACCTTCAGAGGATAAGGGAAAAATATCAGTCAGACGGCTATGTGATGGCGAATGTTGCGGATGTCCGGATAGATGGTACCGAGATCAACGTCGTTATCGTCGAACCCAAGATAAGCCAGATAGTTATACAGGGGAACAAGATCACCAAGACCCACGTTGTACAGAGATACCTTAAGATCAAAGAGGGAGAGCTTTTCAACGCAAACAAGCTCCGTCTCTCGCTCAGCAGGCTTCAGGGAGTAGGGTTCTTCAGCGACGTCAACGTCAACTTCGAACCTGACCAGGACCCCAATGATGTCATAGTTGTGCTTACAGTAGAAGAGGGACGCACGGGCAGACTGGGCTTCAACATAGCTTACGGAACGCAGAGCGGCTTTGGCGGGGGACTTAGCTATGAAAACACCAACATAAGCGGCCGCGGCATGAAGCTCAGCGTCGGATTCGACCTCGGCGACAGGGAAGAGTACTGGGCCAGCTATGAACAGCCTTACATGAGCGGTAAAGTCACCGCATGGAAAATAGGCGGATACAAAAGAGCCTGGAGCGATCTCTACTACTATGTGGATAATGTAAAACAATTTGAATATGACAGGGATAAGACGGGAGCTTTCTTCGGCTTCGGCCGTAAGTTCAAGGATGAGTCCCTCTATAACTGGTATCTCCTCTTTGACTGGCATGAAGTCAAAAATGACCCGGACAACCCTCCTGCGGGATACGAAAAGAGCAACTGGGGCAACATCCCTATTGACGACAAGGTCCCCCCGACAACGGTTCTGGATGACCTTGGAGACGGAACGTACTATTCAGTCACCGCTTCAGTCCGCCGTCTTAATATAGACGAATACCTCCCCTACTCAAAGGGTGACGTGCAGACCCTCAACTTACAGTACGGACAGGCAGATGTTGAGGGAACGGATTACAACTATTTCAAGTATTGGCTTGAAACAAAGTTCTATTTCCCGGTTGAAAAGTTCCTGAAGGATTTCCTTGAAACGTCATTTGGAGAAAACGCTGACAGGCCTATAATTTTCGCGGCAAGGATAATAGTTGGCTCGTCTTCGGGAGATGTACCTTATGAGCAGATGTACACTGTCGGCGGAGATACCACCCTGCGCGGATATGATGATGACAGGTATCACGGTGAAGAGATGCTTCTTGGAAACTTCGAGCTCAGAGTGCCTATGGACAAAAATTTCACTCTGGTCGGCTTTTTTGATATAGGCCGTGCATGGAGAAAAAATGGTGATACTGCAAGCTTTGGAAGCGACATGGGGTCTTCTCCGGGATTTGGTGTAAGGGTCAACACTCCTCTGGGTAATCTCAGACTGGACTATGCAACCGGCGATGAAGGAAGATTCCACTTTGGCTTCGGAGAACTTTTCTAGGCAAGGCATATATCTCTTAAAACTTTGGGTTGCGGCCGTATCCACTGCCGCAACCCTTCTTATGTTTACGGGCTGTGCCTCCGCATCATATACTGTTGAGGCGCATGGTGTCGCAGATTGGCTTGCACGGATAGTTGAAAGAAGCATATCTGCCGTTTCGCAAAGGATGCCCTCAGGACAGTCAAGCGAAAGCGCCGAAAGGGTCATTGAGGTAATATCGAAAAAGCTTTTTGACGGATACAGCGTCGATTCGGTGCAGATAATTTCCGGAGTGATCAAAATATCACTCTCACCCGAAAAAGTCCCCGGCGTCTGGAAAGTGGAGCTGATGGCACCTCAGATCCAGGACCCCCCGCTACAGTGGATCAAAGAGGATATCGCGGCAACGGAAGGGGCACTTGGCACACTTGTCCGGGATCTGCCCGTAGAGGCATTGAACTGGTGTGACGCGGGGCTTAAAGAGGAAGTTATAAAGATCCTCACCCCCGAGCTTCCCGGATGGAAGCCTGCGCTGATGGTCCATTCGGAAAATGGG
>DAITML010000012.1:20052-22748 GCA_036835165.1 Synergistaceae bacterium
CACCCCCGAGCTTCCCGGATGGAAGCCTGCGCTGATGGTCCATTCGGAAAATGGGGAATATATCATGAAAATATCTCTCTCTCCGGAACTTCCCCTTGTTCTTGCAGTAAATCCCACGTTGACCTCAAACTCACTTCCGACACTGCTCCACGAAGATCTGAGAGAAGACCTCATGGAAAGATCGGCCCCATTTATCGGATTGCCTGTAGTATGGATGAAAACGCACGAGAAGCAGATAAATTTATGGACTGAGTCATTCCTCCAAACCAGGGGGATCGTAGAAAAAACGTCAGCAGAGCCGAAGTCCGACTTCTCCGCAGGTCAGGTGTCACAGATGAAGGTAAATGTTGAAAGCAGACACTACACAATAGGCGCATGGGCAGCCCTCTATGCGGGCACCAGGGACAAGACGGGTGAATTCGGCATACACCTTGGACGCAAACTAAAGACTTTTTCAAGCTGGAACACGGAAGTGTACGGAGAGGGAATAATCGAACTTCGTGACTGGGATCCGGAGGGCAGGTTCGGTCTAAGGTGGTCACCTCTTGGGGATGTATGGATCGGCGGTGAATGGTCTTCAAAAGACAGCATGTGGTGGGGCAGAATAAACATTGAACCCCGCATGCACAAGCCATATGCATGGCTCCGCTGGAGGCAGGACGGTGAATATAACGCAGCGATCGGATACAAGGCAACTGAATATATTTCGTTTGAGCTCCATTATGATACGAGAGACGAAGATTCTCTCGGTTTAAGGATGATAGGCAATCTGTAGTTTTTTGAAAGGAAATGACAGACATGGCAATAGAAGGACTAACATTGGCACAGATAGCTGAAATGGTTTCCGGGGAGCTTAAGGGTGACGGAAACTGCGTTATCACCTCAATAACCTCACCTGAAACACCCTGTCCCGGATCGCTCTCCCCGCTCTGGGAAAAAAAACTTATCCCCCATGCCCACCCCGAAGCTCTGCTCCTTACCAAAAAAGGCTGGATCCCGGAAGGCGGACAGGGAGTAGAAGTCGAAGATCCAAGAAGATCACTTGTAAAACTCCTCGAATATTTTGACTCAGGAAAACATAGCTCCCTTCCGGCAGTGCATGGGACCGCAGTAATATCCGGGAGCGCCGTCATTGGCGAGAGTGTGACCATAGGACCTGGCTGCGTGGTATCAGACCATTGCAGCATCGGCGACGGATGTGTGCTTGCGGGCAATGTCTGGGTGGGAAAATATGTCTCGATCGGTGATAATACTTTAATAGAACCGGGCGTAGTGATTTATGACAGATCAGTTTTGGGAAGGAACTGCATAGTCCATTCAAATGCCGTCATCGGATGTGAAGGGTTCGGATTCATGCCTGACAGTGAAAAGGGGCTTCTGCGCATACCGCAGATAGGTACCGCTGTAATTGAGGATGATGTTGAGATAGGCGTCTGTTCAAGCATAGACAGAGGGACTTTCGGAGAGACCCGGATCTCAAGGGGGACCAAGATAGACAGCCACGTCAAGATCGCCCATAACTGCACGATCGGCGAATATTGCATTATCGTCGCTCAGACAGGCATCGCCGGAAGCAGCACCCTTGGCAGGGGGGTAACGATGGCAGCGCAGTCAGGAGTAGCAAACCATGCCAGGGTCGGTGACGGAGTAATTGCAGCCGGAAGGGCGGGAATAACAGACGACACGCCTCCGGGAACTGTAGTCTCGGGCTTTCCTGCGATCGACCACAAGACCGATCTTCGTCAGGTGGCTGCTCTCAGGCAGCTTCCCGAATTGATCAAAACAGTTAAAAATATTCAAAAAAAGATTGAGAGATCCGAGGCGGAGGATCAATAATGCCGCGAACCATATCTGAACGGATAGAATTTTCCGGGGCAGGTCTGCATTCCGGAGAGTTGTCAAAGGTAACTGTAGGGCCATCCCGTGAAGAGGGGATATATTTTTCAACAGAAAACGGGCTGTATCCCATATCATCAGCACATGTTGAAGAAAAAAACAGGCTGACAGGATCCAGGCTTCCGGATGGGACCGTTGTCCGCACAGCAGAACACCTTCTTGCCGCTATTGCCGGACTCGATATAGACAGCGCGGTCATCGCACTTGAAGGGGAAGAGGTCCCCATACTTGACGGGAGCCCATATCCCTTTGCAATTGCCCTGTACGGGGCCGGCATTGTTGAATTCGGTGAACCGGCAAAAAAAAGAACGATACATACGCCTATAGCTATAGATGATATCACCGGAGGCCGGTCAATAATGGCGCTTCCTTCGGAGAGACTAATGATCACCTATGTGATAGACTATCCCGGTACTCCGATCGGGACTCAGAGGGCTTCATATGAACTGTTGCCGGAAGTCTTCATGGAGACTATATCGAGGGCCCGTACATTTGGACTGGTATCTGAGCTGGATTATCTGAAAAAGAACGGACTTGCAAAAGGAGGTTCCCTTGACAATGCACTCATGTTCGATGAAAAGGGACTCTTGAACGAGGGCGGGCTTCGCTTTCCGCTGGAGTGCGTGACACACAAGATAAATGACCTCCTGGGCGATCTCTCGCTGCTTGGTGCGATCCCCACAGCCCATTACATAGGAATATGCGCCGGCCATGATCTTCATGGAAGGCTTGTAGACAGAATAAGAAGAGTCTTATAATTCTCTTCGACTCAATCTAAATTAACTGGAGGAACAAAGCAT
>DAITML010000012.1:22848-28401 GCA_036835165.1 Synergistaceae bacterium
AAGAGTCTTATAATTCTCTTCGACTCAATCTAAATTAACTGGAGGAACAAAGCATGAAATATGACATCAATAAAATTTTGGACCTTCTGCCCCATCGTTATCCCTTCCTTCTTGTAGACAGGATAGAGGATCTGGTTATGACGGACGAGCTCGTCGAAGTGACAGGGATAAAAAACGTTTCGATAAACGAGCCCTTTTTTCAGGGGCACTTCCCGGATGAACCGGTAATGCCAGGAGTCCTTGTCATCGAATCAATGGGACAGGTCGCAGCTGTTCTCCTTAAGCTCTACACCGAGGTCAAAGAGAATGAAAGGCGTCTTGTATATGTTACTTCGATAGACAGGGTCAAGTTCCGCAGGCCGGTCAAACCGGGAGATCAGCTGAAAACTGTTGCGACTCTGATCAAGCGCAGGGGAAACAACTTCAAGTTCAAGTTCAGGGCAACGATAGATGGGGACCTGGCGGCAGAAGGCACTATGGGCTGCGTCGTATCCTCCGGACTTACCCTCAGGGCTGAGGCATAGACCGGAATGGGAGCCTTCATTCATCCTACCGCGATAGTTTCTCCAAAAGCTCAGCTTGGAGATAACGTAAAGATCGGTCCATTCTGCATGGTGGACGATAATGTCATACTGGGCGACAACACCGAACTGAGAGCCTATGTTCATATATACGGTTTCACAGAAATGGGATCCGGATGCACCATCTTCGATCACTCTGTGATCGGGGGCGAGCCGCAGGACATTACCTTCAGGAACGAAGAGAGCTGGGTCCGGATCGGGAATAATCTGATGTGCCGGGAATATGTGACCATAAACAGGGCGGTGGGGGAAGGTAAAGCCACCACTGTGGGCGATAACTGCTTTATCATGGAAAATGTCCATCTGGCACACAACGTCTCAATAGGACATGACTGCACAATAGCCAATAAGTGCGGTTTTTCGGGCCACACCAAAATTGGTGATTATGTTGTAGTCGGCGGGATGGCCGGTTTTCACCAGTTTGTCCACGTCGGTTCCTACTGCATGATAGGCGGGCTCTCGAAGATAGTCCGCGACGTTCCTCCCTTCTGTCTTGCCGATGGGGCGCCTATAAGGGTCTACGACATAAACAGGGTAGGGCTTAAGCGCAGAGGATTTGATTCTGATACCAGAAAGATGATAAGACAGATGTACCGTACACTTTACGATCCCGGCCGCACGATCAGGGAAGGGCTTGCAGAAATTGAAAATAAATATGGTTCCACTGCCGAAGGCAGAATGCTGCTTGATTTTGCGGCGGCATCGACAAGAGGCCTCTCTCCGAGAATAAATCACGACTGGGAAAAGAAAGATCCGGGAGAGAAGGGCGTTGATTAAACTCTTTGCCCTGGATGTAGACGGCACACTGACAGACGGCGGGGTGTTCATGGATGGGAAGGGCGGAGAATTTAAGCGCTTTGATATCCGGGATGGCTATGGGATCAGGATGCTTATAAATCAAGGAGTCAAAGTGTGGTTCATAAGCGGCCGATACTCGTCGTCGACCCAGCAGAGGGCTGACGACCTCAGGATCAGCGGATGCATAAACGGGACACGTGATAAGCTGAAAGACCTTAAATCCCTTACTGACAGCCTTGGAATAGGAAGGGAAGAAGTTGCCTTTGCCGGTGACGACATCCCGGATATCGAGTGCATCAGATGGGCCGGACTGGGAATAGCTGTAGGTGATGCTGTTCCGGAAGTTGTGCTGGCCGCTGACATGAAGACCGTGAGCTGTGCCGGTTTCGGTGCGGTCAGGGAGTGTGCGGAGCACATATTAAAAATTAATGAGGGAAAAAGTGAATAATATTTACGCAAAATATTTAAAATTCCGGCCTTTGGACTGGTTTATATTTGGAGAACTTATCGGGCCCTTTTTCTTTGGATTAATGGCCTTCACTATAATCATGGTCGCAGGCGGACTTCTTTTCAAGATAGCGGACCTTGTCATTAAGAACGGAGTTTCCCTCGGCATAGTCATCAGGCTCTTTCTCTATTATCTTCCCAGAATGGCTGCGACAGCCATTCCAATGAGCTGTCTCCTTGCAGCACTCCTGGGTTTCAATAAGCTCTCTGCCAATTCTGAACTTGTTGCACTCAAGTCTGCCGGGATATCATTTACAAGGATAATCAAGCCCGTAGTTGTCATGGCCTTTTTTGTTTCGATCGGAGCTTTCGTCGTAAATGAAACGTTGGTGCCTCTGAGCGAAAGGGCTGCCGCCAATGTGATGGCTTACGAAGTCTACAAGCAGTCTCCTCCCGTTTTCAAAGAAAAAGTCTTTCTCAAGGAGGAGTCAGGCGGCTCGCTTAAACGAGTGATATACGTCAACAGGCTGGATATCAGGGACGGAAAAATGAAAGATATCGTTGTCCAGGAGTTTGAAGGCGGTAAATTAAGCAGGATCGTATCGGCGGAAAGAGGGGACTGGATAGAGGGAAGCTGGTGGCTCGAAAAGGGCAGGGTCTTTGAGATCACCAAAAAGAACGAAGTTTCACTCCTCTTCACTTTTGACAAACAGGCACTCCAGCTTGCTCTCAATCCCGAAGAGGCCGCAAGGTCATCAAGAACTCCTGATGAAATGACATTGAACGAGCTTTTTCGCGAAATCGACATGATGAGGCAGAAAGGCCTGGACGTATCCAAAATAGTCATGATACTCAATCTGCGATTTTCAGTCCCATGGGCCTGTCTTGTGCTGGCCATAGTTGGAGCCGCAGTGGGAAGCCGTCCTCAAAGGTCAAGTTCAGGCATGGGACTTGGGCTTAGTGTGATCATTGTCTTTGTATACTATATAATCCTCTCATTTACACAGTCGCTGGGTGATGCGCAATATCTCCACCCCGTCTTTGCCGCCTGGATAGCGAACATAGTATTTTTGATCATCGGAGCCGGACTGACCCTTAGGGCTAACAGGCTGGGATGATCCGGCTTTGGAATTTTCAGGGGTGATGATTTGACTGCCGCTAAAGATCCTACAAACAGCCGATACAGAATTCTGGAATGCCTTTCGGGATCCGAGGGCGAGTTCGTTCCGGGATCCGTCCTTTCAAACAGGCTTGGTTTTTCGAGGCAGGCCCTCTCAAAACTTGTGTCAGCAATGAGGGATGAGGGGCTTGATATCGTTTCGGTTCCCCAAAAAGGTTACATGATAAATAACATAAAAGAGACAGACAGAATGAGTCCTACCTTAATAGATTTCTTGCTGAAGGACGATCCCCTGTTCAGGAAAAGCATTTATTTCCCCAGAATAACCTCAACGCAGCACGCCATAAAAGACCTTGCCAGACAGGATGCCCCTGAGGGGATAGTCGCCGTCACGGATGAACAGACTGAGGGCAGGGGCAGGAGAGGACGCTCATGGCACGCCCCTGCATCGAAGAACCTCTTGTTTTCGGTGCTTATCAGGCCCGATCTGCGTCCGGGCGATGTTCAGCTTCTCAACCTTGCTGCCGGACTGGCCGTCAGATCGGTCCTCATATCCGATTACGGGATAGATGCGAGGCTCAAGTGGCCGAACGATCTTATGGTAAGAGGGCGTAAAATATGCGGCATACTCAGTGAAGCTGCGGGAGAACCCGACAGGATATACTATGCCGTAACCGGGATAGGGCTCAACGTTAATTTTATTGAAGATGAAATGCCTGATGAAGTTCGGGATATTGCGACCTCGCTCAGGATAGAGATGGGAAAGACAGTCCCGAGGCCGCTTCTCCTCTCACGTATCCTTAATGCCCTTTCCTCTTTTATCATTGACCTTAAGAAACCGGGGGGCAAAGAAAAACTCCTTTCGACCTACAAGAAAGAATGCGATACTATCGGCAGAGAGGTCAGCGTTATTCAGGACGGAGAGAAATATAGGGGAACGGCCGTAGGGATAACCGAACAGGGTGCCCTGGCAGTCAGGGTGGAAAATGAAGAAAAAATATTTGCTGCCGCGGATGTCCACCATTTGCGGATGAAATAAGAAAGAAGGGATATCTATGAGGCTCTCAGAACGTGCCCGTACAAGCGGCTGAGCGGCGAAGATCGGTCCGGCGGAGCTGGACAGCCTGCTCAGGGATCTTCCCCTGTTCAGGGATGAAAGCCTTATTGCCTCCTGGAACAGGGGAGAGGATGCAGCCCTTTGGAAGATCGATGAAGAGAGGGTCGGCATACTTACCGTCGATTTCATAACTCCTGTCGTCGATTCACCGGAGGATTTCGGAAAAATAGCTGCGGCAAATTCCCTTAGTGATGTATACGCTATGGGCGGCAAACCCCTCATAGCATTGAATGTCGTATGTTTTCCGACAGATTGCGAGCCTCTGGATGTGCTGAAGGAAATATTAAAGGGCGGCGCAGAAAAGGCGATAGAGGCCGGAGCAATGCTTGCAGGCGGGCACAGCGTTCAGGACGCTGAACCCAAATACGGGCTCGTGGTCTTCGGCGAGGTCAAAAAGGACAGGATGTGGACTGTCGGAACTGCAGGGCCCAAAGATGTCCTGATACTGACGAAGCCGATAGGCACAGGCATAGCGGTCACTGCAATAAAGGCCGGCTTTTTTTCGGAGGAAAACATTAACGCTGCTGTTCAAAGCATGGCCGCACTCAATTCGATCCCGCCGGTCCTTTCCGAGGAGATTTGCAGGGCAGTTTCGGCATGTACAGATGTGACAGGATTTGGCCTGGCGGGTCATTCCCTTGACCTGCTTGCAGAAGGAACAGCTTTAGAGATCGAGATGGACAGGCTGCCTCTCCTTCCCGGTATCAAAGAGATGTCCGGCATGGGGCTCATTCCCGCGGGATCATACCGAAACAAGGAACATTCAGGTTCCAAAGTAATAAATGGGTCTGAGATGGGCATCTTTGCAGAAGACCTTGTCTTTGACCCCCAGACCTCCGGAGGACTTCTCATAGCGATCCCGGCTGTGCATGAGGCAGAGCTCCTGAGGCAGCTCCGTGCGGGAGGATTTGGCCAGTCGGTCAGGATAGGAAAGTTTGTTGAGGGTGCAAACAGCATTAAATTGATTTAACGTAATTGGGGTATCTCGGAGCGCTAACTTAGCAAGGCTCAAGGTCCTTCGCTTCGACGTATTCATATACGCCTTAGCTTGTACCTCTTCGCATTGCGTCGTTATCATCTCCGATTTGCCCCAATTACGGTGCTAGTTGTAAATAATGCGGTTGCGAAGAATGGAGAAGTGCGGCATGAAGATGCCGCGGTGAATTTGCAGCCTCTGGGCTGCGGAGAATTTGCGTCCAATGGCTGCGGGGATTCAAAATCTCCGTTGTTCCCGAATGCCTGTGTCGGGAATCCGGCGGCTTTGGGTTTATGTTCTAAAAAGTCAGTAAGTCAGTAATAGCATAGCCCCAAAGACACTGGATCCCCGACTGATACACTCGGGGACGACGGATATTTAGGTTCATTTGGGTAGGGGCTCAGAACTAATTCACCGCTGAATGATCCATTCAGCAAATTCACCAGCGACGATTCTCGCGAATTCCCCGCGACTGGTACTGTCGCAAATTCTCCGGCGGACGACCTAGCCGCCA
>DAITML010000013.1:0-17588 GCA_036835165.1 Synergistaceae bacterium
TGGAGCATTCGGGAACGACGGAAGAGGCTCTAGTTCTTAAGATTTTACGATTGCTTGCCCATTGCTTGCCTGATTTTTACCCGCCCTTACGACTGCTCAGCTATTGCTCAGCGACTGCTCAGCAATTTTTTCCCGCCTTTCATGTATTGACAACAAGAATAAAAAATAGTAATCTTCACTAGCTTGGTAGGGATGGTGAGGATTATGGCGATTTCACAAAAATGTCAATACGCACTTAGGGCCATCTACGAGCTGGCGCTCCATCAGGACGAGGGACCCTGCAAGATCGGGGCAGTCGCCGAGGCTCAGTCGATACCGGTGCGGTTTCTTGAAAATATCCTTAACAGCCTCAAAGGAGCCGGGATAGTAGATTCGGCAAGGGGAAAAGAGGGCGGCTACTACCTTCTCAGACGTGCCGAAAACATTACTGTCGGTGAAGTTATAAGATTTGTACAGGGACCACTGGGACCGGTCGAATGCACCACCAGGGTGGACGATGACTGCGACTTCTACAGCGACTGCGTTTTCAGGCCGCTGTGGGACAAGGCCAGGGCAGCACTCGAAAGTGTCTATGACGGGACCACGTTCCAGGATCTCGTCGATCAGTCAGCAAATATTTGCAGGGTGCCTCAGTGCAGCTGCAATAGAAAAAAAGAGAGAATCTAAATCTTACTAAGAGGTGACTTGTTATGACACCGCGTAAAGTTTATCTGGACAATTCAGCAACAACTCAGGTCGATAAGAGAGTACTCGAAGCCATGCTTCCATATTTCTCGGAAGATTACGGTAACCCGAACAGCCTCCACAACTGGGGCAGAGAGGCAAGAAAGGGAGTAGACAGAGCCAGGGCGCAGGTAGCCGGACTTATCGGTGCGGAACCAAAGGACATAATATTCACCGGCGGCGGAAGCGAAGCCGACAACCTGGCCATAAAGGGAGCCGCATGGGCCCTCAGGGATAAAGGCAACCACATAATAACAAGCTCGATCGAACACCACGCACTTCTGGACACTGTGAAATGGCTGGGCAAAAACGGATATGACTACACGATACTCCCGGTCGACGAGACAGGGATGGTCGACCCGAAGGATCTTGAGGCCGCAATAAGGCCCGAAACCATACTTGCATCAATAATGTACGCCAACAATGAAATAGGAACGATAGAACCGGTAGCTGAGCTGGGCGAGGTTTGCCGCAGACACGGTGTCCTCTTCCACACAGACGGAGTACAGGCTGCAGGTCATATCAAAATAGATTTAAAGGAACTGCCGATAGATATGATGACGATGGCTGCCCATAAGATGTACGGACCAAAGGGAGTAGGCGCCCTTTACGTCAAAAAGGGGATAAAGCTGATCCCTGTCATACACGGCGGAGGTCAGGAATTCGGGATCCGCTCCGGAACCGAAAATACTCCGGGACTGGTTGGTTTCGGAATGGCGGCCGAACTCGCGGCGAACCGTCTCGCAAGCGGCGAAGTCGAAAACGAGGTTCGCCTTCGCGATAAGCTTATAGACGGGCTTATCGAGAGGATACCTGAGATCACCCTTACGGGGCACAGGACAAAGAGACTCCCCTACCACGCCAGCATCTGCGTCAGGTATGTCGAAGGCGAAGGGATGCTCCTCCTGATGGATGCAGCAGGAATAGGGGTATCGAGCGGTTCGGCCTGCACCTCCGGAAGCCTTGAACCAAGCTATGTGCTGCTGTCACTGGGGCTTGACCACCCGACTGCGCACGGTTCGGTAAGGATGACCCTGAGCAAGGATACGAACGACGAGGACATCGATTATGTGCTGGAGAAATTCCCGCCGATCGTAGAAAAGCTTCGCTCTTTGTCACCTTTCTACAAGAAAAACTAGGATCATGTCCTGCTAATATGACGAGGGAGATGTGAGATCATGTACAGCGAAAAAGTAGTTGACTATTTTATGAATCCGCGCAATGCCGGAAAGCTTGAAGACGCAAACGCCATCGGCGAAGTGGGGAACCCCAAGTGCGGCGACGTTATGAAGATATACCTCAAGATCAACGACCGGGAGATCATCGAAGACATAAAGTTCGAGACCTTCGGTTGTGCGGCTGCTATCGCAACAAGCTCGATGATAACCGAGATGGCAAAGGGCAAGACAATATCAGAGGCCCTTAAGATAAACAACAAGGACGTTGCCGAGGCTCTGGGCGGACTTCCTCCTGCAAAGCTCCACTGCTCTCTCCTTGCCCAGGAGGGAATAGAGGCAGCGGTAGCGGACTACTTTATCCGCAAGACCGGCAAAGCTCCGGAAGGCTTCAGGACCCCACATTCAACATGCACGGCATGCGGAGGTTCCTGCGGCGGCGGTGCATCGCACGACCATGAAGAGGAAGAAGAGACTTTCGTGAGCGAGGATCATCGCGTTGCAGAATAAATCTGCGGAAGGAAAGATCATAGCCGTCTGCACGGCACCTGAGAAGGGCATGATCAAACATGATGTCGGAGAGGGGTTCCTGATTGAGGAAATTGGGATCGAAGGAGATGCCCATGCGGGTTTTATGCACCGGCAGGTCAGCCTGATCTCTATCGAGGACATAAGGACTATGATGGATAAGCTTCCGGACCTTATTCCGGGAAGCTTTGCCGAAAATCTTACTACCGAGGGTTTCGACCTTTCCGTACTCAAGATAGGTGACAGGCTCAGAGTCGGCGAAACGGTGCTCGAGGTCTCGCAGATAGGCAAGGAATGCCACACGAAGTGCGAGGTCTTCAAAAAGACGGGCGACTGCATAATGCCGCAAAAGGGAATATTCACAAGGGTCATCAGGGGCGGCAGAGTAAAGACCGGGGATACTGTAAGGTTCGACAGTTAGACCATTGTTTATGACATAAGGCAGTCTGGCGTTATATGCGCCTGCTGCCTTTTTTACAAGAAAGAAAATCCGGAGGAGATAAAATGAGCGTTACCGGACACGAAGACAGGCACGACAGGGACGGCGGGTATCATGAAGATGAATGCTCCTGCTGCTCATGTTCGGCGAATGAAAATATATTCTGCGAATGCGACGAAGATGAGAACGAAGAAAAAGAAGCCTTTTCAAGGGAAATAAAACTTCTTTCTTCGGCAGGCATATTATTCGTCCTGCTCCTTATCACAGAAGAATTCTATTCAGGTTCGGTCAACGAAGTCCTCCTGAGCTCCGCCTTCATCGCACTCTACCTGATCTGCGGACTTCCTGTGCTTAGAGCGGCTCTGCGTGCGGCATCAAAGTTCGACATTTTCAACGAGTTCACTCTAATGGGAGCGGCCACACTCTCCGCTGTCGCGATAGGCGAAATGTCGGAAGCTGTGGGCGTCATGCTTTTCTACAGGCTGGGAGAGGCCTTCCAGGAAAGAGCATCTTCCGGTTCGAGACGATCCATAAAAGCCCTGCTGGCTTCAAAACCCCTCTCAGCAAGGTTGCTGAAGGACGGAGAGGCAGTCGAAGTCGATCCAAAAGAGATCGTGAAGGGTGATATTGTCCAGGTCATGCCCGGAGAAATGATCCCGATCGACGGCATAATAAGATCCGGAGCCTCTGACATCGACTCATCTTCGATGACCGGGGAGTCCATCCCGGTACATGCAGCCCTGGGAGATCCGGTCCACGGAGGCACGCTTGCCCTTGACGGACTTCTGACGATCGAGGCGGCCGGTCCCTTTGAGGATTCGACGATAGCAAGAATGCTAGAGATGGTGCAGCACGCGGCTGCCCGGAAATCCCCGACAGAACGCTTCATCACCAGATTCGCAAAATGGTATACTCCTGCAGTTTTCGCCATCGCCTCTATGGTCGCCTTCATCCCCCCGCTTACCGGCCACGGAGACCTGAGGGAATGGTTTTACAGGGGACTTGTGCTGCTTGTAATATCGTGCCCCTGTGCCCTTGTAATTTCGATACCCCTTGGATATTTCGGAGGCATCGGAAGCGCTTCAAAGAGGGGTATCCTGGTAAAGGGAGCAAATGTATTTGATGCGCTAAGCAAGGTTACAACTGCAATTTTTGACAAGACAGGCACACTGACATACGGCCGTTTCAAGGTTACGAAAGCAGTCCCGTCAGCCTATACGACGAGGGAAGAGCTCCTTAGGGCCGCTGCCTCCGCCGAATCAGGCTCGACTCATCCCCTGGCTGCCGCTGTAAGGGAGGCCGCGGGAGAGGCTGAGATGGATCCTGAAGCCGTCGTGACACAATCTTCCGGCAAGGGAATGATCCTTACCCTTGGAGATTCGGTAACTGCAGCCGGAAATGCGGCACTGATGAAGGATTTCGGCATATCTCCAGAGGAAGTCTCCACACCCGGGACCGTGATCCACGTAATGAAAGACGGCCGCTACATGGGATACTTGGTCCTTCAGGACAGTCTCAGAAAGGAATCTCGGAGAGCCATGAAAGAACTTCGCGAGCAGGGTATCCGGGAAATCTATATGCTCACAGGAGACCGCGAAAGCGTGGCAGTCCTCATATCAGACGAACTTGCCCTCAATGGTTACCGTTCAGGGCTGATGCCTGATGAAAAGGTCGAAGCACTGAAGGAGATATGCAAGGGTGAGACCGAAAAAACCCTCTATGTCGGGGACGGCATCAACGACGGCCCTGTGCTGGTGACCTCGGAAACGGGCATAGCCATGGGAGGTTTCGGCTCGCAGGTGGCGGTGGAAGTTGCAGATGCTGTCATCCTTGACGACTCCCCCATGAAGGTCGTTGAGCTTCTCCGCATAGCGAGGAAGACAAGGACCATCGTATGGCAGAATGTATTCATGGCTCTGGGAGTGAAAGGCATCTTCCTTATAGGAGGCGCAGCTGGGATCGCCGGCCTGTGGGAAGCCGTATTCGCCGATGTCGGGGTCGCTCTTCTTGCGATCCTCAACGCGACAAGGACATCAAGAGTCTAGCAATAAAATAATCAAACGGGATAAAAAAAGGGGCGGTCTCCGGTTGAACGGAAGACCGCCCCTATTTTATCTTTAAACCTCGACTTCTTTTCCGCACCCGCAGAGTGAGCACTCACGGAAGAGACTCCCTCCGTCCAGATTGGATACGTTGAAGCCCTCCTGCCTCATTATGCATGAGGCGAAGTATCCTTCTTTACCATTTTTGCAGTGAATGTATACCGGCCTGTTTTTGTCAATGCCGCTCAGCCGGCTGCGCAGTTCCTCAAGCGGTATCCGCTCGAATCCCTCTATCCTTATCGTTGAGACGGAGATATCGTCGCCGCTCCTGACATCTATGAAGAGCGCACCCTCTTCAGGCATCGCTTCGACAGCGTTCCATTCGGCCTTTTTCATCTTTCCCTCAAGGATGTTTTCTATGACGGTGCCTGCCGTGTTTACGGGGTCCCTGGGCGCGCCGAACGGTGGTGAATATGCAAGTTCAAATTCTGTAAGGTCGTGGGCGGTCGCTCCCATTCGTATGGATGCGGCAAGCACATCGCACCTTTTGTCAACTCCCGTGTAGCCCACTATCTGAGCCCCCAGGATCTTTCCTGTCGGCACTTCGAATACGACCTTCATCGCCATATCCTGCCCTCCCGGGTAGTAACCGGCGTGCGGATGATGGTAGGTCAGCACCTTGTCGTACGGGAGTCCCTGCTTCTGGGCCTCCCTCTCACTGAGACCGGTGAATGCTACAGTCATATCGAATATCTTCAGTATCCCAGTTCCCTGGATCCCTCCGTAGCGGCTCGCAATGCCTGCAATGTTGTCTGCCGCTATCCTGCCCTGCTTGTTTGCGGGTCCCGCAAGAGCTACGGAGGCAGGTTTTCCGGTAATGAAATTCTTCACTTCAACGACGTCGCCTGCCGCATAGATATCCGGATCTGAGGTCCTCATATGCTCATCGGTTTTTATGAAGCCCCTCTCGTTCAGGACAAGCCCCGTCTCTTTCGCAAGTTCGCTTTGAGGCCTCGCTCCAACGGACATCAGGACCATATCGGCCCCTATCTCGCTCTTGCTCTCCTTAAGCCTCAGCGTAAGGCCGGAGTCTCCCTTCTCTATGGCTGTGACTCCGTCGTTAAGGATGACCTTTATGCCCTTTTCCATTACATATTTGAGGACAGGGAGTGCCATTTCGGCATCTATAGGCGCTATAAGATGGTCGCTTAGCTCGACTATAGTCACTTCGACACCGGACTCCACGAGGTTTTCGGCAACTTCGAGCCCTATCGCGCCTCCCCCTACTATTGCGGCTCTTCTGACCTTCTTTTCCCTGATGTACTTCCTTATCCTGATGCCATCAGGTATTTTCCAGAGGGTAAATACTCCCTCGGCATCTATCCCCGGAATGTTCGGCCTGAACGGAAAGGAACCGGTGGATATGATAAGTTTGTCGTAGCTTTCGATATATTTTATTCCTGTCGTGATATCCTCGACTTCTACTTTTTTGTCCTCCCTGTTTATAGAAGTCACCCTGCTGTTGATTCGGACATCAATATTGTTCTTCTTCCTGAACTCTTCCGGAGTCCTAATTATCAGTCTCTTATCATCGTTTATAAGTTTTTCGTTCAGAAAGTAGGGCAGCCCGCAGGCGGCATATGAGACGTGTTGTCCCTTATCGAACATTATGATCTCAGCCTTTTCATCCAGCCTTCTAAGCCTGGCCGCCGCAGTTGCTCCCCCTGCCACTCCGCCGATTATGAGCACCTTCATCCCCGCTGCCTCCTTTTGTTTTCGATACTGCAATAATTTCATTATCGATCAGATGAACACATCAATATATTAACATCTTTTCTATTTTGCCTGTACATAGGACAGCTGATAATGGATAATTTATATAAGCTTCTAAAAATTCAAAACAAACAAGGGGGAGTAATGTCATGCTCTTTATCTGTTATCCTGCCTGAGGGACCTGCAAAAAAGCCCGTGCATGGCTTGACAAAAACAAGATCGGATACGAGGAGAGGGACATAAAGCTGAACAATCCCACCTCTGAGGAAATCAAAAAATGGCATAAAATGAGCGGAGCTGACCTGAAAAAATTTTTCAACACCAGCGGCCAGCTCTACAGGAGCCTCGAGCTTAGCGAGAAGCTGCCCGGAATGCCTGAGAGCGAGCAGATAGATCTGCTCGCGACCGACGGAATGCTTGTCAAAAGACCCCTTTTGGTAGGCAGTGACTTTGTCATCACAGGCTTCAAGGAAGGAGAATGGGAAGACAGGCTTCTGAAAAATTAATTAATATGGCAGATAACTGACAAAACTTAAGATTTTTCCGCAATAATGCCGATAGAAATCGATAAAACCTAATGTTATGATCTCAAAATAAGCTCTGAAAGACATTCCTGTCAGCTTCTAAAAAGGAGGGGCATATGATGCTTACAAGTTCACGCAATCAGTTCAAAGGTACTGTAAAATCAATAAAAAAGGGTGCAGTCAATGATGAAATAGTGATCAAGCTTCCGGGAGGTACCGAGCTTACGGCTGTAATAACCGAAACAAGCACATCGGCGCTTGGGCTTAAGGAGGGAACAGAGGCAATAGCTCTTGTTAAGGCCTCCTGGGTCATACTCGCGACAGATCTCGAAGGCATCAGGCTTTCAGCCCGCAACCAGCTCTGCGGCAAGGTAAAGGAAGTCAAGACCGGTTCGGTCAACACTGAGGTAGTTGTTGCGCTTGAGGGCGGAGAGGAACTTGTTGCGATCGTCACATGCGAAAGCGAAAAGAAACTCGGACTCGTACCCGGCAAAAAAGTTACCGCGCTGATCAAGGCGCCGCACATAATCGTGGGAGTGGCTGAATAGCTCTGTAACGAGCCTGAAACAGCTCAAATCATAATAAAAGTCAAAAATACGGGGCATCCGCCCCGTATTTTTTATTGCCCTCCGGGCGGGAAAAGGGTAAAAGCCCTTGACTGATCCTTCTTCAGGCATGAAAATTACACTTTCACCAAAACAGAGAAAAGTGTTGAAGAGACGCACTTCAATAAGGACCGGGAGGGCCGAGGGATGGAAAATGAGATCAGGGAAAAAATACTTGGGATACTCGAGAAGGACGCCAGGCTCAATGCAGGCGAAATAGCCGCCATGCTCGGCATTGATGCAGAAGAGACATCCGCAGAGATCGAATCGATGCAAAAGGAAGGCATCATCTGCGGATACCATGCCTTCATCAACTGGGACAAGGCTGACGATGACAAGATATCAGCCCTGATCGAGCTGAAGGTGACACCTCAGAGAGGCAAGGGCTTCGACAAGATAGCGGAGAAGATCTACCAGTACCCCGAAGTTGAATCCCTATATCTAATGTCAGGCGGCTATGATTTTACGGTAATACTGAAGAGGGCAACCATGAAGGAGATCGCAGCCTTCGTATCATCGAAGCTCGCAGTGATAGATGAAGTACAGAGCACAGCCACTCACATCGTTCTTGTGAGGTACAAAGACCACGGAACTTCGTTCATTGAACCCCACAAGGACATGAGGATGGTGGTCACACCATGAGGGACTTCATCTGCTCCAGGATCAAAAAAATAAAACCGTCAGGGATCAGGCGCCTTTTCGATATCGCCAACGAGATCCCGGACGTGATCTCTCTTGGCGTCGGCGAACCGGATTTCGATACTCCCTGGCACGTAAGGGAAGAGGGCATATATGCCCTTCAGAAGGGACGGACCTTCTATACTTCGAATTCCGGGCTTCCCGAGCTGCGTGAAGAGATATGCAGGAACATTAAGAGGAAATACGGGCTTGATTACGACAGCAAAAACGAAGTGGTGGTGACGATAGGCGGAAGCGAAGCAATAGACATTGCGCTCAGGGCGCTTATCGACCCGGGGGACGAGATCGTATATCCCGAACCATGCTTCGTATCCTATCAGCCCTGCATAATGCTGTCTGAAGGGGTCCCTGTACCGATAGAGCTGAGCGCCGGGACAGAGTTCCGGCTTACGCCCGAAAAGCTTGAAAGGGCCATCACACCAAGGACCAAGGCCCTCCTTATCTCATACCCCAGCAACCCAACCGGAGCGATAATGGAGAGGGCGGACCTTGAGAAGATCGCCGAGGTCGTCCTCAGGCATGACATCATGGTGATAACGGATGAAATATACAGCGAGCTTTCCTACAGGGACAGCCACGTAAGCATCGCGAATATGCCGGGGATGCGGGAAAGGACGATACTTATCAACGGTTTTTCGAAGGCTTACGCGATGACCGGCTGGCGTCTGGGATATGCACTGGCGCCCGCTCATATAATGGAATATATGCTGAAGATCCATCAGTTCGCAATAATGTCAGCTCCGACTATCAGCCAGTACGCAGCCGTTGCAGCACTGCGGGACGGAGACAGGGACATTGAGATGATGAAAGAGTCATACGACCAGAGAAGACGATTCCTGATGGAGGCATTCAGGGATATGGGCCTGCCATGTTTCGAGCCTTATGGTGCCTTCTATGTCTTCCCTGACATTTCCGAATTCGGAATGACCTCTGAAGAATTCTGCACCGCCCTGCTGAAGGCAGAAAACGTCGCGGTAGTCCCGGGATCGGCCTTCGGGGAGTGCGGGGACAAGCATGTAAGGATATCCTATGCCTATTCGGTCGATACACTCAAAGAGGCCATGAAAAGGCTCGCCCGTTTTATCGGGGAACTTCGCTCGAAGTCCTCTTCCTGAAAAACATAAGGAGCCGCAGAGCGATCTGCGGCTCCTTATTATTTGAGGCCAGTGATAATGTCTTCCATCACAGGCAGGCTTTTGCTCCGATCTTTACCGAGGCAATAATGCGTTCGACCTCTTCATCGTTCATGTTGATGTTCAGCCCTGTCATAACAGCTCTGCCCAGGATAGCATCCGCATCTGCCATAGTCTCGGGTGCATAGGACGGGGCTTTTGTCCCAAAGATATCTTTTCCGCCCATCTCCTCGAGCGCTTTCCAGTGTTTTGCGAAGTGCCAGGTGTTTTCGGATATTATGCCGAAACCAGCCCCTGCTTCTGCTGCGGCTTTTCTGAACATCACTGCCGCTTCTGCAGAGGGGAGCATGAATATCAGGTGGGAGGCAGTATCACCTTCATCGTCATGCATGGGTCTTGGCTTTATGCCCGTATCCTTAACAGCATCCAGGATCCTTTTCTTTGTCGCCCTCATTTTGCCCAGTGCCGAATCCATCTTGTCCAACGCAACTGACCCGAGGGCACCCTGCAGCTCGCTCAGCCTGTAATTTACGCCAAGCCCGAACTTGCCCTCCTGTCCGCGGTCGTGCTCCTTGCTGTGGATGTGTCCGTGATCATGGTAGCAATCCATCCTGAACCAGAGATCTTCATCATCGGTGAAGACGATCCCTCCTTCTCCGACTGTAAGAGTCTTATTGGGATCGAAGCTCCATGTTCCGCACTTTCCCACCGATCCGAGGAATCTTCCCCTGTAAGTTCCGCCGACCACCTCGCAGGCATCCTCAATGACCGGGATGCCGTATATCTTGCTTATATCCATAAAGGCATCGAGATCGGCTGCCGCCCCAAACATGTGGACCGGCATCAGTGCCTTCGTCCTTTCCGTTATCAGTTTTTCAGCTGATACCGGATCAAGCCCCAGCGTACCGTCAATTTCTCCAAGGACCGGGACAGCGCCGCACGCAACTATCGCCTCTATCGTTGCTATGAAAGTAAACGGGGAAGTGATAACTTCATCACCGGGCCCTACTCCCAGGCCCTTAAGCGCCACTATCAGCGCTGCGGTACCATTTGAGACAGCCAGGGCATACTTGGATCCCGTTATTCCCTTAGCCTTTTCTTCAAATTCCTCGGTGCGGTAGATGCCATTTCTCACAGCGTGAGATCCGTATCTGTGGATCATCTTCCTCTCGATCACATCTGTAACTGCATTTATCTCCTCAGCTCCGAATATCTCAGTTCCTGCCATTCTCATCCCTCCGGGTCCAGCTCAGTTTATTGAATACTTTTTATACCTGTAATATTTTCCTGTATGTGCTCCGGATAAATTCGGGCAGGGCCTCTTCCTGCAGGTCTGAGCCAAAGCAGCTCTGCCAGAGTTTATCCATTCCAAGCGCGGTCACAGTCATCTTTTCTACATCCTTTTCACCTATTCCGTATTCTGAGGCCTTTGGTACAGCCATACCATTCAACTCAAGAAATTTCAGCGTTTCCTCATATCCGTCCGGGTAAATATCCTCCAGGGCCAGTATGGATATAGTTACCGCGATGCTGTGAGGCATCACAGGAGAAGAGTTGCTGAGTCCGTATGAGAAAGCATGCGCTGCCCCTACTCTTCCGCCGATGCTGCTGCTGCCTCCGAGAACAGAGGCCATCGCAGACTTGATCGCTGTTGCCGGATCATATTCGTCCAATGAGTGAGAAAGTGCATCTTTTGCAAGCACCAGGCCTTTTGCCGCGTCTTCCAGGGCCTTTTTTGAACTTGTCCTGCTTTTGGTTATCTCATAGTGATGGTAGTAGCAATCCATCAGCGTGAAGAAACGCTTAGATTTAGCTGCCCCGGCCGAAAGCTGCGGGTCTATAAATGCCACCGAAGGTTGAACATATTTGTTGTTGATGCCGAGTTTTTTTTCGGGGCCTCTGAGGACTGCGATAGGGGTAATTTCGGCACCTGTTCCTATAAGTGTCGGCAGTACCCATATGTCATGCCCCTTGTTCAGCTCCATGTCATACCCCTGGTACTTAGATGACGGCCCTGGGTTCGCCGTGCACAACGCTGCAGCTTTTGCAAGATCCATCGTCGATCCGCCGCCTACCCCTGCCACAACATCAGGAGCATGGGGGGCAGACCTGATAATTTCCGCCAATTCATCAACATCGCCTGTTCTTGGTTCCGAGCGCGATGCATCGAATATATAGACGGAGGGCATTTTGAAAATGGGATCAAATGCTTCCTGACCTTTGAGAGATCTGTCTATCACCCAAAAGGGCCTTCTGGAATCAGTCTCCAGTTTTTTTATCAGATCCCCCACACCGTCAGGTGAACATATGACCTCTGTAGGAAATTCGGTGCTCCACCATGGCGATCTGGTTGCAAAAGCTTCAATATCAGTTGGAATATTCATTTAAGATCTCTCCCTGCAAAAATTACTGTCCGGCAAAATCCGCCTTAGTGCTGAAGCGGAAAGAAAGGCCATCCACGATGCCCTTTGAAGGCCTCTAAGAAAAAAACGTCTCCTGTGAATGGCCGGAAAGGAATTCCTCTATCCTGACAAGATCATTCGGGGTGTCTATCTCGATCGTATCCCGTTCTGTAAGGATACATCTTATGGAATGCCCTTTTTCGATCACTCTGAGCATCTCGAGACTTTCCCTCTTTTCAAGCGGCGTCTGCGGCCACTTTGAGAACTCCAGCAGAAAATCACGTCTCCATGCGTAGGGTCCTATATGTTTGTGCCATGTTCCTGCGGAAGTACGTGGAAAAGGGATCGGAGAACGGCTGAAGTATAGCCCCTTGCCGTTTTTGTCGAAGACCATCTTAACGATGTCCGGAGAAAATATCTCTTCCTCTCTTTGGATCTTCTTGGCAAGCAGGGCAAGTGATACCTGAGGATCCGATTTCAGGGCCCCGATCAGCGGATCTATCATATCGCTGCCGACAAGCGGATCATCTACCTGAACGTTTATTACATACGAGGAGGGTATCCTTTCTGCTGCCCAGGCGACACGGTCTCCGCCGCTTGGAAGATCCGGAGGTGTCATCAGGACCTCACCGCCTGCTTCACGGACAACTGAAGCGATTCTCTCGTCATCTGCGGCAACAACGACCCTGTCCACACTCCTGCATTTGAGGACATTGGAAAGGACCCTGATAACTAAGGGGACCCCGGCAATATTTACGAGGGGTTTTCCTGGAAGTCTGGTGCTGGCAAATCGTGCGGGGATCACTGCAAGGGTATCCATCCCTCTAACCTCCTTCTCAGACAGCTTATGCAGTGTATGGCCGAAATTTCGGCTTTCTCAGCTGTCGTTTTTTGGTTAGAGGCCAAGAATAATCCTCTTTTAAAAAATTGTCAAACACTTTTTGTAAATAAAAAGGACCGCATTAAGCGGTCCGGCAGATCTGCGATATTAAAAAAATAATTTGATCCTACTGTTCAAGCTTATATATGGTCCATCTCAGGGAGGCCGCTTTCTTTGCAAGTTTGAGGTCGCCCTTAAGATAGAGTCCCTTGAACTGTTTGTCCTCACCGGGGGCTATCTGCGTCTCATCAATGAAAATATCCCCGATCTCCTTCCTGTTTTCACTTATAAAAGTGCAGGCGGCTGAAATTATTACCGGGGTTTCGCCCTTGTTGACAAGGGTGATATTGACCCCTTCAGACGTTACTTTAAGGCCCCTGTATTCTACCGGAGCCCCGTTGGGGATCTGTCCCTTCGGGCTGAACACCGCAAAGGCAGGCATTGCTAAGATAAGTATCATGACCATCGACAGGACAATTTTTTTCAATCAGGGTTACCCCGCTTTCTTTTTCTGATACTGGAATTTTATCATATCGGTCACCTTACCAATGATTTATATCAGCAAAAAAACCTGTATGGATCAATTGCAGTGTTTTATCATGAAAGACAATGGGCGGTCTCCCAGTGGGAAACCGCCCCGGATAAAGCCTGGCGGAGAGCAGAGGATTCGAACCCCTGGGGCTGTGACACCCAACTGATTTCAAGTCAGTCACCATAGACCACTCGGACAGCTCTCCAGACAACGTTAATATTATAGCGACCTTTTGATTTCAGGCAAGTCTAAATGAATTTTTTTTCGGAGGAAAACCATGTCAGAGAACAAAATGTCTTTTCGGGTGACAGGCATGACCTGCACAACATGCTCAAAGATAGTTGAAAGGGCACTCTCAAAGGTCGAGGGGGTGACCTATGCTTCAGTGAACCTGGCAACGGAGAGCGTCTTTGTCGCTGCGGACGATTCCGTAACATTTGATGTCCTTGAGGCTGCAGTTGAAAAAAGCGGTTACAAGATACTCAAAGAAGCTCCGGCAGACATTGATGACATAAAGTACCGCGAGGCAAGAAAGGACCTCTTCTTCATCCTCCTCATAGGCATGCCCATGTCGGTGCTGATGTTCATGCATATGGCAATGGGCATCCACTACCACTGGTACAGTATGATGGAGGTCACGGCGGGCGGAGTCGCGATATTCTGGGGAGGGCGAAAGACCCTCCGCGGCGCATGGATAGCATTGGCGCATGCCCACACAAATATGGACACCCTTATAGCAATAAGCGCAGCCGCATCATGGGTGACCGCGGCAATGAACTATGCCGGACTTGACATCCCTTCCTTCGGGACTATAGGCGTGATGATCCTGATGCTTCACCTGACCGGAAGGTATATCGAATCCCACCTGAGAGACAGGGCCGCAAAGCAGGTAAAGGCCCTGATGACTCTGCAGCCCCGCGAGGCAAGGGTAGTCTCGGAAGGCAACACATTGATGGTCCCAATAGAAGCAGTAAAGCCGGAGACACTTATACAGGTCAACCCCGGCGAGAGGATACCCCTCGACGGTGTGGTAGAGGAAGGGCTTTCCGGTGTTGATGAATCGCTCCTGACCGGAGAGTCACAGCCTGTTGCCAAGGACAGCGGCTCCGACGTCACCGGAGGGGCCATGAACCTTTCGGGCGTCCTGCTGATAAGGACGACAAAAGTCGGCGAAGACACTTTCCTCTCAAAGATGCTCGACCTCGTTAGGGAGGCACAGGGGAGCAAAGTGCCGCTTCAGGACCTTGCCGACAGAATAACGCTCAAATTTGTACCGGCCGTGATCTCGCTTGCCCTGATCAGTGCGCTTGTTTGGTATTTCTTTTTTGACAGCCTTTCGCTTTACATCGCGCCCCTGGCCGGGTATCTGCCCTGGCCCACCGCGTTCGGCTCCCCGATATCCGCGGCCGCATATTCATTCGTCGCCACACTGGTGATAGCATGCCCCTGCGCACTGGGACTTGCCACTCCGCTTGCACTTGTCGTAAGTACGGGCGAGGCATCGAAAAACGGCCTTCTTATAAGGAACGCAGAGGCTATACAGACACTGCACGAAGTTGACCATGCGATCCTCGACAAGACCGGCACACTGACTATGGGAGAGCCGGAGGTCATGGAGTGGGAGCTTCGGGATGAGGCAATACCCTTTGTATGTGCCCTTGAGTCAAACTCAGGGCATCCGGTGGCCAAAGCTGTGGCAAGAAGGCTCGGCACCCACGGATGCGAAAAGCCTGAAAGCGCCGAAGAAGTGCCCGGAGAGGGCGTTACCGGAAGGTGGGGAAATGACGAGTGGTTCGTCGGCAGACCCCTGAACAGGTCAAGATGGACCGCGAAGTCGGCACTTGCCAGGACTATAGTCGAAGTCAGGAAAAACGGAGAACCCCTTGGCTTTTTTGCAATATCAGACCCGATAAGGAATGACTCAAAAGAGGCAGTTTCAGAGCTTGCAAGGCTGGGGATAACGACCATGATGGCAACAGGGGACGGTATGGAGGCGGCCCTTGAAATAGCGGGACAGGCGGGAATAGAAAACGTGAGATGGGAAGTCCGGCCGGAAGACAAACTTTCGATAGTGAGAGAGACCCAGAGCAGGGGCAAAAGAGTTTTGATGGCCGGAGACGGAATAAACGACGCAGCGGCACTAAAGGGAGCCCATGTGGGCGTCGCAATGGGCGGAGGCATGGACCTAGCCGTTGACAGCGCGGACATAGTGATCCTGAAGGGCGGCATCTCAAAAATAGTATCTGCTGTTAAAATATCTGATAAGACATGGCAGGTCATTCGCCAGAACCTTTTCGGCGCATTCTTTTACAATATAATAGCTATACCGCTTGCCATGCTCGGCCTTCTGCACCCTCTTGCCGCCGAGCTGGCGATGGCTGCAAGCTCAATAACAGTTATTCTTAACTCGCTCCGCATTTCAGGTTCGGCGGAGAAATAAAAAGGAGGAGACCATAATGAAAAAATTTACGCTCTTGATCCCGGATATGATGTGCGGACACTGTGAAAAACGGATCCGAGAGGCTGTTGCATCCCTTGGAGGAAATGTGGCTTCACTTGACCTTGAGACAAAAATAGTCGTCGCAGAGGCGGACGTTTCAGAAGAAGAACTGATCAAAGCTATAGATGATGCGGGATACGATGCTCAGATAAAGAGCTGACATCTATTATTCTCTGCTACATGCATATTTCTTTGCTGCACCCGGATCCTCATTTGCAGCGTTAATTGGTCCGCTGCAAATTAAGTGAAAATACCTTAAACAACGTGATCAATATGATAGAATGATTTCAGATAAGGGGGAATCAGAATGAAAAAGACATCTATTTTAGCCATTACAGCTCTCTTTATGCTGCTTTCGGCAGGACAAGTCTTCGCGCACCCCCCGAAAAGTCCCGCCGTTTCCTGGGACAAGGCCTCGGAGACACTGACTGTTAAAGCTGAACACAGCGTCAACGATCCGCAGAAACATTACATCCTGACCCTTACGGTATTCGAAGGCAACAAACAGCTGCTGCTGAAGCAGTACGACAGGCAGGGAACGGCAGGGGCCTTCAGTGACAGCGTGATACTGACTGGGCTGAAGCCCGGATCCCGGGTGCGGGTACAGTTGGTCTGCAACATAATGGGTTCTGTCGAATCAGAAATTACAATACCTTAAGCCGTATCTTCCAAAGTTTCATGCAGAAAACAAAAGGGAAGCCTTCCTTAGACGGAGGCTTCCCTTTTTGTTTTCGTATGAATGATCAGGATCAGTTATCCGTCATCTTTCCGTCAGGCCAGAAGAACTTCGTGGCAGGCCTTTCGCCTGCAGCGGCAGGGAAGATCCTCTTACCCTCCCACTCTATTGAGACACTTCCCGGTTTTCCGATCCTCACCCTTACCGGCAGGTCTTTTCCTATCTCGAACTCCCTGTACTCAGCCGGTTTAAGAGTGCCTTCGTAGAGCACTTTGTCTCCCTGGCTGACCTTTGTCCAGACATAAGCATTCTCCGCCGTTACCTTTACATATCTTTGACGCGCAGCCGTCTGCATATCCGGAACCCTCTCCGCATCTGCGGCAGCAGTCCTGCCCGGCTGAGGATCCTTGCCGTCCATCCAGGAGAGGTCGACCTGCTCATCAGCGCTTATGCCGTCAGCTGAGACGGCCTGATCGCTTACTTCTGCCGAAACCGGTACTGCCGGGCCTTCCTGGGCGGGGGGCCTGACTGCACCTGCAGTGCCTCCGTCTATGGGGCTGGTGGCGGAAGTCGTGATATCCCCCCTGTACTGCCATGTTATCCACCCTGCGGCTCCAACTGAGAGCACAATAAGTATATATATCCATAAAAAAGATCTCGGCTTAAATATTTTGTGGGAGTCACTGTAATTTGCCTCATCTGCCGAAGGTATCGGAGGTGATGCCTCCCTCTGCTTTTTGGTGATAGTATCATAGCTCTTCCATATATCCTGGGCGCTCAGGTAATTGCAATATTGCCTGATGAAGCTCCTTACATAGGGCCCTTTGGGGAGGCGTTCGAGATCTCCCTCTTCAATTGCGGCAAGGTAGTGCTTCTGGATCTTCGTTGCGTCCGATATGTCGGTGATCGAAAGATCCTGAGCCTGCCTGATGCTTTTCAGCCGCGATCCAAGATCCC
>DAITML010000013.1:17688-26459 GCA_036835165.1 Synergistaceae bacterium
GTGATCGAAAGATCCTGAGCCTGCCTGATGCTTTTCAGCCGCGATCCAAGATCCCTGAGCTGCAACCGGATCTTCTGCTCTTCGCCGATAACATTTTCATTTTTATCCAAACTGCCGCCCCCTTTCAGCAGCAAGGCGCATCTGCCGGATCACGGCTGCCGGATCAGGTTTGCCGAAGATGGCGCTCCCTGCAACGATGACGTCACATCCATGGCGGACTGCAAGCTCGGTGTTGTCAGGACCCAGCCCGCCGTCCATCTGTATAAGGTAGCCGGCTCCGTTTTCTTTGCGCCATTCTGCCAGGGCAGATACCTTGGCAAGAGTTTCAGGAATGAACGACTGCCCTCCGTATCCGGGGTTGACAGACATTATCAGGACAAGGTCCGCCATATGGAGAACAGGATATAAGAGTTCGACGGGAGTTCCCGGATTTATTGAGACCCCCGAAGGGACCCCTTCATTCCTTATGCTTTGGAGCACCCTGTGAATATGAGGCGTTGCTTCGGCATGGACAGTAAGCACCGACGGTCTTTCGGCAAGGAACATCCCTGTAAATGCCTCCGGAGGCTCGACCATTATATGGACATCGATGAATTTGTCCGGGTACCTCTTTCTAAGCGCCTTCAGGAGGGAAGGACCGTATGAAAGGTTCGGCACGAAATGGCCGTCCATTATATCAAGGTGAAACCACTCGACCTCTTTTTCGATCCTTTCAATGTCACTCTCCATGTTGAGGACATCAGCAGAAAGCAGGGAGGGGGAAATTATTACGCTTCTGCCCTCCATCTCTTTTGTCAGTTGAAACGATCCTGCCATACGAAGTCACCTCCGAGAAAGACGGTAATCACAGCTTGTCCCGAGAAAGGCACATTCATCGAGATATATTCGCTGCCGTTTGCCATTACATCTCTGATCACTTTCGTCCCTGTATCATCCGTAAGCTCTATCTTAAGGGAGAGTGGTTTTGTCAGGGGCGGCACCTGGTATCTTAGCTTGGCTGTCTTCTGAGCCGCTGAGGGAACAGGTTTTTCCGGCTGAGGAACCTTTACAGGTTCTGCAGGAGCTTTCGGTTCCTCCTTGGGAGTTTCTTTTGATGGAGCGGCGGTACGGCTATCGGGCAGCTTTGTCGGTATGTCCGAAGGCTCAGTGTTCTTGATGACAACAGTCCTCACAGCGGCAGCCCTCTGCGGGTCCCGGTCATCGGCAGGGGGTGTTTCGGCCGATGACTCTCCCGGATCGGGCATCCTTGCTATTAGCAGGTTTACCTGGGATCCTGCCGGAACGTTGGCCCCGTTTCTCGGATTTGTTCTCAGCACCGTGCCTGCAGGCACCTCTGCAGAAGGAGTCTCTGTACTGCCTCCGACCGAGAGTCCGATCTGCTCAAGCACCTGTGTGGCTACATCGACAGTCTGCCCCTTGAGGTCGGGGACGCTCACAAATTCCCCGGCTCCGGTCACGCCGGTACTGACCAACAGGCTCACCATGCAGTTGGCTGCGACCTGCTGAGGCGCAGCGGGATTTTGGGCTATTATTGACCCGGCAGGCTTAAGCTTGTCCGTGACCCTTATTATCTTGTCAACTTTGAAGCCTGCTTCGCTCAGTCTCTTGACTCCTTCTTCAAATTTGAGGCCTCTCACGTCCGGGACCGGCATTATGGAACCGCCTTTGCTGACCCTTAATATGACGACTTTTCCCTTTGATACCCTTTCCCCTGCGGGAAGGTTCTGGGATATCACGGTATCAGCCCTTTCAGGGGAATCGACCTGGTCTACCTTGGCAAGGAGGCCCTCTTTCTGCAGCGCTTCAACGGCATCGACCAGCTGCATCCCGGCCATGTTCGGCACAGTCGAATTTTTATCCTCTATAAAGACTGTCTTTATTCCAAAATATGCACTGGCTATGATAACGACAAATGCTATCACCATACCCCAGCGATGAACTTTTCCCATAAAATGCTCCCCTTCCCCTTTATTTGCGCTTTGCAAGAAGCGCCAGGTAGAAACCGTCGATCCACGGAAGACCGGGCCATATGACAGTCCCGTACGGTTTGCCCTTCGACATCAGTTTATGGGTCCTTTCCACGGGGACTTCTGTAAGTTCAGGATGCCGGCCCATAACAGCGGCCACCACCTTTTCATTTTCTTCCCTGAACATGCTGCAGGTGCTGTATGCCACTACGCCTCCCGAAGCAACGATCGAGACCGCCCTCTCAAGAAGCCTTATCTGCAGCTCCGCTGCCTCTGTGACCATCTCCGGCGTTATCCTCCACTTGCTCTCCGGATGCCTTCCCCATGTACCGCTTCCGGTGCATGGCGCATCAAGGAGTATCGCCCCGGGTTCCGTCCGGGGTTCGAGCCTCAGGGAATCGCCGCAGTGAAAGCTTACCCTGCCCCTTACTCCCATCCTTATCATTTCATATTCGGCAGACCTTATCCTTCCCTCAGAGATGTCCCAGGCTTCGATCTCGGCCTCCGGCAGCATGTCTGCAAGCTGTCCGGTCTTTATGCCCCGCCCGCAGCACATATCCAGCAGAGGCCCTCCCTTCCAGCGCCTGGAAAATGCCTCTGCAACAAACATCGAAGATTCGCTCTGAGGAGTCACCTTGCCTTCGGAAAACCCTGGAATATCAAGAGGATAAGGATTTGAAGGAGTTCTCACAGCCCGCTGAAGGAAGGGAGAAGCCCAGGCTTTTTTGCCTGAAGCCCTGTACCCTTCCAGCCAATCTTCCCTGTCCACCCGGCTCGAAAGCCTCAGAGAGAGATATGTCTTCATTCCGCTGGCCCTTACAAGGCGCTTTGCTTCGGGTATCGACATATCCTTGGACCACTGGGCGGCAGCCCAGCCCGGGATGCCCCAGTAGAGGGCCTGGTCTCTCAGTGCGCTGCTCTTCTTAAGCTCTGCAAGATATGGTTTTGCTTCGTCGGCAACAGTGTGGAGGACAGCGTTTACAAGTCCTATATCGTGGTCATCGCCACTTGATTTTATTGCCTGGACAAGCCCGTTGATAAGAACGGGAAGCGCAAAATATTTAAGCTCAACTATTCCGGCTATTCCTATGATAAGCGCATTATGAGTAAGCGCAGACATATCTTTCGTGTTCCGCCTGCAGTATTTCATAAGCAGATGCTTCCAAAGTCCCTGTCTTCTCAGGGAACAGTATACCAGGGTCGCTGCAAGGACCCTATCGGGAGGAGCAATATCCGTGTATAACTTCCTTAGCGCTTCGGCGGCGAAAGCACCTTCGCTTACCTCGCCATAGACCCGGAGCGCTGCTTCTATGCCTCTCATCAGGCTTGATCACCTCTATATGCGGGACCCCGCTGTTTCATGGAACGCAAAATATAACAAAAAAGGAGGCAGCCAATATGCCACCTCCTTACATTTTACACTATTTTCCTAGTCTCTGCGCATGCCCCTTAGAGCAAGCAGCCTCACCAGCTGGAGAACAGTCATTACCAGAGCGGCCACATAAGTCAGAGCCGCCGCGTCAAGGACCGCTTTGGCCCCTCCGACTTCACTGCCTTTGAGGAGGCCCGTTTCAGACAGGAGCCTCAGCGCTCTTGCGCTTGCGTCAAATTCGACAGGAAGCGTAACGAGATGGAATACAAGGACTCCGCAGAATAGAAGTATCCCTATGTTGAGCAGGGGAGCGGATCCCATTATCAGACCGATGAAGAAAAGCGGCATCGAGATGGTCGAGCCAATGTTCACCGCCGGAACTATCGAATTTCTTAAACGCAGGAATGCATAACCATCCTTGTCCTGGATAGCATGTCCGACTTCGTGTGCCGCAACACCTATGGCTGCTATGCTTGAGTTTCCGGAAACAGCATCAGAAAGCCGCAGCACCTTGCTCCTGGGGTCATAATGATCCGTCAGATGGCCCTGTATCCTCTCAACACGGACATTTTCGAGACCAAACCTGTCAAGCAGAGCCCTTGAGACCTGATCGGCAGTTACCCCGCTTGCTGCCCTTACCTCACTGTATCTTGAAAAGGCGCTTTTGACCTTGAACTGGGCCCATAGAGAAAAGAGCATCGCGGGTATCAGAAGCACTATCGTAGGATCTAAATATGGAAACATCATTCTTCGGGCACCTCCATCGTGATCAACTTGATTAGTCTATATTAGTCAGACTAATCGTGTCTTCCGTAAAATCCCGCAATCTCCTCAACTGTTCTTTCCTGCTCCTCCGGGAGCAGTTCGGGGAAGACAGGAAGTGCCAGAACCAGATCGGCTAGTTTTTCTGAAACAGGGAAATCGCCTTCCTTGTACCCCAGATATGAAAAACAGTGCTGCAGATGAAGGGGGAGCGGATAATAGACTCTCGTGACCACACCGCGATCCTCAAGGTAAGCCTGAAGCTCATCCCTTCTCTCAGCTTTTACGACATACTGGTGATATACATGCCTGTTGCCTTCATCCTCCGCCGGAGGGGTTATTTTTCCCAGAAGGCCCTTTTCCCTGAAGAGGAGCATGTACCTTTCAGCCACAATGCGGCGCTCCTCGTTCCACTCTTCCAAATGCCGGAGCCTTACCCTTAATATCGCTGCCTGCATAGCATCCAGGCGGCTGTTTATTCCCACCTCTTCGTGAAAATATGTCTTGCCGGAACCATGGACCCTCAGGCTCCGCACACGATCGGCAACCTCTTTGCCGGACGGGACCGAGACCATTCCGCCGTCCCCGTAGCAGCCAAGATTCTTAGTCGGGAAGAAGGAAAAACATCCAAGATCTCCGACTGACCCTGCCCTGCATATCTTTTTACCTATCATCCTATGGGCGCCTATCGCCTGCGCACAGTCCTCTATCAGGGCGATACCTCTCTCTTTAAGTTCGTCCCTTATAAGTTCCAGCCTGCACATCTGCCCGAAAAGGTGCACCGGGAGCACGGCCTTTGTCCTTGGTGTGATCTTTTCCATGACTGAGTTCATGTCCAGATTGTAGGTATCGGGATCAACATCAGCGAATACCGGTTTTGCCCCATTCCTTGTTATGCAGCTCGCAGTGGCAAAGAAAGTAAAGGGCGTCGTTATCACCTCATCCCCCTCCTTAAGGTCGAGGGACATGAGGGCAAGGACCAGCGCGTCGGTCCCTGATGCGCATCCTACTGCGCTTTCCACCTCAAGGTAGGCCGCTATCTCTTTTTCAAGACATTCAACTTCAGGTCCCAAAATAAAGTGCTGTGTTTCAAGCACCCTGTCAAGTGCGACCCTCACCTCTTCTTTTACCCTGTTGTAATTCCTCGTGAGATCGAATGACGGTATTTTATTTTGTGCTGCCATGATCGGATTCCTCCCTGTTTCGTGAAAATGCTTTATTCTGTCTGACAAGGCCATTAAGGTCCGCCAGCATATTTCTTCTGTCATATGGTTTCTCGAGAACGGAGTGTGAGTGGCAAAGATGTTCCTTCATAAGTCTTCCGGCCAGAGCTTCGTCTCCCGAAACGATCGCTGACAGTATCTTTCTGTGTTCTTCGCTGCTGTAATTTTTTTCCTCTGTGAACGGGTCGTAGAAGAGTATATATACATTTGTCCGAAGGATTATGTTTTCAACATATTCGATAAGGACAATATTTTTGCTCGCGTCCGCAATGAACCTGTGAAAATTGTTGTTCGCCTCAAGGGATGCTTCTATGTCCCTGGCTGCAAATGCCGATTCTTCGTCTTTGATCACCTCTTCGAACCGCTCGGCAGCCCGCCTGTCGATGCCGTTTTTACAGGCAAGACTTACACTGAGGGCTTCAAGGTGTTCCCTTACATTGTACGCACCCTCGACTTCCGCTGCGCTCGGGGCTGTGACCCTTGCCCCGCTGTTCGGGATGATCCTGACAAGGCCTTCGCTTGCAAGCCTTCTGAGAGCCTCCCTGACAGGTGTCCGGCTGACACCCATCTCATTTGAGATCCTGATCTCCGGAAGCCTCTCTCCCGGTTTAAGCTGCTTTCTGACTATCTTTGCCCGCAGCTCAAGATATACGAAATCCGACGAAGTATTATAGTAGCTTGAATGGCGTATCAATTATTTTCCCCCTGGACCCCTGTCTTCTTAAAGAAAGGCGGTATACAGCATTTCAACAACGTCTCATCATAACATATATTCATGCGATGGCAAGTTTGACATAATTTGTTTTATGAATAGAATTATCCCATGCGAAAACGACTATTGGTACTTTTTCTTTCATTCGGGACAATAATTGCATTTGGATATGCACTGGGCGGTCTGGGCAGCTATATGTTCGGCGAGGGCAGGCCCCTGATCATTGCAGCAGGACTTGCAGGAGGCGCCGTTTCGGCCTTCATTGCACTTAAGGTATGGAGATCATACCTTGACGACATAGAAAAAGAAGACAGGGAAGCAGAACTGAAACATCCAAAGGATGCAGCCGGCGACCCCTCTCAGTATCATGAGGAAAAATAGCCTGTCACTTTTTCGGCTATCCTGGCAGCGGCTCCCCGCTCAAGAGAGAGATCCGAATATCCGCTGACGATCCTGCTGAGCTTTTCCGGATCGTTCACAAGATCTTCCATAAGTCCGGCCACCATTGAGGGCGTCATGACTCCCCTATGCTCTGGAACTATTTCCTTACCGGCTATCCTGTTCGGAAGTGATGCGTATTTTAATCTTCCGCTGTACCAGTAGACCAGTTTTTTCTTCAATTTACGGGCTCCCGGTATGGACATCGGGATCATCCCCGGGATCCCGTCAAGGGGTATGTCCTCGGCCTGATTCAATGGTATCACCGTAAGCAGGGGCACACAGAGGGATGTTATCTGAAGATTGTTCGTTCCCGGGAAAGCAACCGCAAGCCTTGAGGCTTTTATTGCCTCAAAATTTTTTTCCCTGATAAGCCTTATCCTGCCCTGTCCGTCCCATATTATCTCCTCTGCGGCGGAGAAGGAACCCATCCAGCTGAGTCCGGCGTCATTGAGTCCGTCTATGATCAGCTTTTCGTCAACGGTAGGGGCTACCGGCAGAAAAGCATGATAATTCGGGTGCTTCCTAAGAAACTCCATGGCTGCACAGGAGAAGAAGGCAAAGCCGGAGCGATACTCAAAGGGCCTGCTTCCGGCAAGGAAGGATACAGCTTCCTCGCCTTCCGAGAGTCCCATAGTTCTCCTCGCATCATCAATATCAGTGCACTGGGGCGCACTGTCCAAAATAAGGTTTCCCACTTTTGACACCCTGTCCGGGCTCACGCCCCTGAGCAGGAATCTCTTTTCGGCAGCGGCATCAGGAACAAAATAATGGTCCACCCTGAACTTCCACCTCGGCCTTGCCGTGTATATCATCCAGGCGCATCTCATCCTGGCAGAAAGCAGGGCCCCGAAGAACGGGTCTCCTCCAAGCTGCAGCACCAGTCTCTTTTTATTCCTTACCGCCGAGGCCGTTTTCCAAAGTTCCTTAAATGTGAAAACGGATCTTTCACCAACGATCTCTTTCGCGTACTCTGATTCCATGCCGCTGGCATACTGACAGGGAAGGACGGCCACAAAGACCTTTGCCGGGAAGCCCCCTGACCGCAGTGCCGAAACGACCGGCCTTACCCATCCCGAGACTTCGCCGGGAGAATTGGTGAGAATAAAAAGTTCGTCCATATTGCCGTACCACTCTTTCTGCCTTCAATGTCACGAAGGAACATTGAGCAATGAGATGGTATAATTATAAGGTTAAAAATTATGGATTGGGGACCTGCCATTGTTTATTCCTCTCGAGGGCGAAAAAATTATATGCCTTGCAAACGTCCTTGCTATCTACAGGACAGAGGGAGGCACCGAGATACTTAAAAGGGACGGATCTGTCGTCAGGACCGGATTCACCCCCGCCACACTAAAGAAAAGACAGCTTGATCTCCCAGAAAAACGGAGATCGACGGAAGGAGTCAATAAAATAAATGGATAATATGTGCATCCCAAACAATTCAATGCTGAACGGAAATTCCGATTACTCAGCAAAAGACATACATGTCCTTGAGGGTCTTGAGGCCGTAAGAAAACGGCCGGGCATGTACATCGGAGACCAGGGGCCAAGAGGTCTGCACCATCTGGTCTACGAAGTGGTCGACAACTCCATAGACGAGTCCCTGGCGGGATACTGCGACACAGTCAACGTGACCATAAACGAAGACGGAAGCATCACCGTAGTAGACAACGGGCGCGGCATACCAACTGAAGAGCATGAGTCGGGAAAGTCTGCCGCCGAAGTGGTAATGACTGTCCTGCACGCAGGCGGAAAGTTTGACAAGAGCGCGTATCAGGTATCCGGAGGACTCCATGGCGTAGGAGTCTCTGTTGTCAATGCGCTCTCAGAATGGCTTGAGCTTACGATATGGAGAGACGGCAAGGAACACGGACAGCGCTATGAAAGAGGTATCCCGGTGACCCCTCTCTGCGTCAACGGGGAGACTGACATGAGGGGTACCAGGGTCCGCTTCATGCCCGATACTGAGATATTCTCATCGATAGAGTTCCAGGCCGACATCCTAAAATCAAGGCTGCGCGAGCTTGCTTTCCTTAATTCGCACATAACGATAAATTTTGCCGACAAAAGGGCTGAAAAACCGCAGGAGCGAACCTACAACTATCCGGGAGGGATATCCACCTTTGTTGAATATCTCAACAAAGGCAAAGAAGTCCTTTTCAAAGAGCCGATAATCATAACCGGCGAAAGGGAAAAGACCGAGCTGGAGGTCGCGATACAGTATAACGACTCTTACCTGGAGAGGCTCTACGGTTTCGTCAACCTGATCAATACCGTCGAGGGCGGTACCCATG